>NZ_RQSN01000040.1:0-519 GCF_003957265.1 Actinobaculum sp. 352
ACACCAACCACCACCCCATAACCCCAACCCGACCCACCATGACCTCACTGCCACACCACGACCTGGCCTCACGGCGGCACCACGATCAGAAGTGCCCGCTACTAGTGAAGAGGAACGATAGCCTCCCGCACCCTGCAGGACCCAACCAGCCAGCCACAAACGAAGAACGATAACGACCGACAACACGGAGCAGAGCGGAGACCCCATGCCCACACCACCAGCCCTACACAGTAACGCGCCCGACCCCACCGGGGGCGCTACCGCTGCGACAACCACTCGGCGGGGTCTGGCAGGTTGGGCCTGGGCGCTCATTGGTGGCCTGATCGTCATCGCCGTCGTCATCGCCGGGATCATGATCGCCGGCAGGGACCACGCCGCACCCACACCGGCGATCAGTGACCACACGACAAGCCCAGTACCTACGCCAAGCACGGCCACGCCGGAACCGACGCCCTCGCCGACGTCTGGGGTGACCCAGATCGGGGACTGGAGCGTGGAAGTCCTCGAATACAAACCCGA
>NZ_RQSN01000041.1:0-519 GCF_003957265.1 Actinobaculum sp. 352
CCCCGTTAGGGTTTAGTGGCCCGGTGGATACGACGGTGCGGGCGGAGGATCACACGGTGGTGTTTTTTAATGAGGAGACCGGGCAAAAGGTTGATCTGGGCTATTACAAGCGGACTTTGGTGGTGGTTGATACGGGGTGTGTGCCGGGGAAGTGGTCGCAGGATTGGCCGCAGGGCACCGAGGTAGTCCCAGAACACCTGCGCACCACCGGCCGGGCGATCCACAGTGGGGAACCCGAGGAATGGGCACCCTACAATAGTCCGGTTTTTGGGGAACAGGCCTCAGGGGAACAGGCGTCTCAGGAAGGAGGTGAGGGGTAATGGACCGTTTGAGTGTTGATCCGGAGGTGTTACGGGATCGTGCTCGTGATGTGGATGAGTATGCGCAGCAGATCGGTAACACGCCGGGTTCTACGTCGTTAATCGGTAGCTGGTCGGCTGTGCCCAGTGCGAAACTCTCGAGCAAGTCCATGGATGCCGGTGCGGCATTATCGGACGGGCGTCAAGCCAGCATTGCCCG
>NZ_RQSN01000004.1:0-243101 GCF_003957265.1 Actinobaculum sp. 352
CTGAACTATTACGCCGCCCAAAACGACGGCCGCCGCACAGCAGTTCTCCTCGCTCCTCGATCCACCCGTTCGGTCGACCAGGCACGCCCATGCTCAACGTCAACGTCCACCCCACACCCGGGATAGCTACCACCCATCAAGCCACAAGGCCAGCATGCCGCACACCCCACGCGACCACACTTACGGTGGTCGTCCCCGCACGGTCGGATCAACCAGCCGTGCAACTGGTGTGGAGATCACGCCTGGAAACAGGCACCTGGCAGCGTGAACACGACGCACAGCTGTCATTGGCCTTGACCCTTCTCGCGGGGCTCTCGCCAGTACAGGAGGGGGCGGGAGAACATTTCACGGCGGGTGGCCTCTTCGGCCTCACGCCGCTCACGCTCACGCACACTCTCCGCACCATGACGACTCAACCACACCGCATCCAACCGCTTGAGCGCCTCCTCCTTACGACGTTCCTCTTCCTGCGGGTCCGGAACCTCCCGACCACGCATAGCACACCACACCTCAGGACTCCACGTCCGCTCCCGCTCATCCCTCTTCCGACCAGCACCACGCATGCCCGTGCCACGCACACCAGACTGCTGCGCTTGACCGCCACGCACACTAGCGCCACGAGTACCGGACTGCTGTACTTGACCGCCCCGCATGCCGGTGCCACGCATACCGGCCTGTTGTGCCTGCCCGCCGCGCACACCCGTTCCAGCACGACCCGTGCCACGGCCAGATTGCTGCGCCTGACCGCCCCGGACGCCGCCCGTACCGGCTCCACGGCCAGTCCCAGCACGACCACCAGCGGCTTGTCCACCACGAACACCGGTTCCACGGTCACCCTGGGCTTGGCCACCCCGGACGCCGCCCGCACCAGCCCCACGGCCATTAGCGGCTTGGCCGCCCCGCGCACCACCGGTGCCACGCATACCGGCCTGTTGTGCCTGCCCGCCACGCACACCCGTGCCTCGTGTCCCGGCCCCGGTTCCACGGGCCCCGGTACCGGTGCCTTGTTGGGGTTGGCCTGATAAGGGGATACGGGTGGGACGCATACCCATCTGCTGCGCATTACTCCACCGCACACCAGATGCCGCACCACGGGCCAACCCAGCAGCACCAGCAGCACCCGCGGCCGCACCCGCCGCCCCAGCAGCCGCACCCGCCGCACCACCCGTGGGGTTGTTGTTGTCTTGGAAGGAGAGACGTCCGGCTTCCCGGACCCGGTCCATCAAATCCCCTCCACCCGGACCATACAAGTAGCGTGCCTCCGCCGAATCAGCTCGGATCATCCGCCCTTGCGGAGTACCCACCATGCCCTCCACACGCTCACCCGCATACCACGAAAACATCCACGCCAAACTCCCAGAAACACCCACACCCGCCGCAACCGCACCCACCGACGGAACAACAGACCCCGTATCCGACACATCCACATCCGGATCCGTCTCGGCCGGGCGGCCCTCCGCCAACGCCGCCGCATACGACGCCCCACCATCAGAGGGTAGACCCGTCACCGACGAATCCACACCAGACGACGACGGCGGCATGTAGGTCACATAGGACCGCGGAGCCGCTTTCTCGCTCCTGGGGAGCATGCGAATCGCACGATCCACCTCCTCACCCACATAATCCACCATCCGCCCAGCCCGCTCCTCATACCCACTATCACGAGCCTCATGCGCCTGATGAGCATGGTCCAACTGCCCCGTCACATCCACATCCGGATTCGCAAGACCACGAACCGCGACAACCCCTGACTGCGCCACATACGCCGCATCCGACGATGTCGTATCCGCACTAATCTCCTTGTGTGCGGCTCGGGCCTGAATCGTCACGTCAGCGATCACTTGAACCGACTTGCCCATGGCTTCCGTATCATCCGCGTGGTCTCCTAGGCGGTTCCTCACCCATTCCAGCGACGACAGCATCGCATCCGCCGTCGCACCCCGAATCCCCCAATCATCTGGATTCAACATCCCATTAACCCTGCGACGCAACCCCTCAAAACCATCACTGACCTCATTCAGTTTTTCGGCCAGTTGCTGTGCCTCTTCTGGGTCGAAGGTCGCGATCTGCGCCAGAATATCCCGTTGCTCACGACTGGCCAACTGCTGTCCCCTCTCCCCTCGCGTCCCAGTTAGGGTCGTACTCGGTGAGCACCCCAGCACCCGGAACAGGATCGTGTGTGATGCAACAGACTCTAACGACTTATAGTTGTCTTGTCCAGCGGATACGGAAGTGTATTTCTTGTCCTTAACATGCTCCTCACCGTGTTTGCGCAGGTCATAGGCCTGTCACGCTGCTTTCACGACTCTCAAACTTGCTGTGGAGAATGCGGACCACATCGCGATCTGTCACAATCAAAGAACACGACAACCCGAGACTCGGACAGAAAGACCCCCCACTATGACCACACCACCGCCCAACAACGACCCTCACATAGCCGGCCCAACTCAAGCTAATACAACTGCGACGGCTGGTCGGGATCGCTCGCGCGGCTGGGCCTGGGCGCTCATTGGCGCTGTAGTGGTCGTGGCTGTCGTGGTTGCCGGGATTATTATCGCGGGACGGAACACGCCCAGCACACAACCAACAAGCACACCATCACCGGGCCTCTCCTCCTCGCAGGCAACAGCACCCGTACCAACGACCACGGCCAGTACAACGGAGCCAACCACGCCAGTGGCGTCTGCTTCTCCGACCGTCACCGGACCCACCCAGGTCGGTGGGTGGACGGTGGAGATCCTGGAATACTCACCTAATGTGAACGACATCCTCACCGCCGCCGACCACCCCGTCACCATCGAAGGACACAAATGGGTCGGCGTCAAACTCCGCATCACCAACAACGACCCCGACAAAGCATCAGCATACACAGACCTCGGCCGCCATATCGTGGGCACATCGAAAGGTAAATACTACGAACACTACATGACCGTTGGAGGGTACAAGGGCGATGAATACCTTGTGAAAGTGTCACGACTCTACCAGGGCGAAACCGGTGAGGGCTGGCTGTACTACCAAGTCCCCGGAGACTTCACACCCACCGGCATGAGCTTCGAAGACTACCGCATCGACCCCGACGACCCACCCGAAACCCTCATCCTCATGCCCACCACTGGCTGAGCGTCACGGCATCCCACGCCCGGTACTTTGTGGGCAGACCTCGGCCCATGGACTAATGGGCTTATGCCACGCTTGGCATGATGACCAACCCTCCCACGGCCACTTTTCAGATGCTACCCCCAGACCCGGATGCGGGCCCCATCCAGCATCCAAAACCACGCGCAACAAAGACACGCCCCCACCATGACCAGACCACCACCCAACGGCACGTTCACAACCTCCCCGACAACTACACCCAGGCGGCGTCGCTCAAGTCAAAGCCGCCTCACCCGCCAACGGACAACGTGAAATACGTCACGTCCAGTCAGTGTGAGGGCATCCCTCCGACCAACAATCGGACCTCCAGAAGCCGCGTAGAGACAGCGCCTTAACAAGGCGGACATTGCTGCCGCCCGCCCCCGCCACCGCACCCACCGACACGATCGATAAGGCCGTATTTATGCTGGTAAACGCGACATCGCACATCATCTGATCGTGTTGCCCAGCGCACCACGAGGCCCGCAAGCAGCGGCGCTCATGACCCTATAGGAAGGCGTGTCAACGCCGTGCCGTGCGGGGTGGTTAGCATGGGGTGGTGCGTGTTGTCAATGGGTATTGATACCCGTTGGGTTGGCTAGCGGGCCGGGCCGGGGCCTGGTTAGGGTGAGGAACACGTGACAGAACTCCCGCTCACCTCCGGGCCCGAGCAGGACGTCACCGCAACACAACATACTGGCAAAGCACGACACCAATGGATTATGTGAAGGAGTGTGTGGCCGTTGTCTATCAACACTAACCAGCTACGCGATGATGGTGCGATCCGGGAAGGCGCCCAACTCGTGGCCTCAGCTAAAGAAGAACTCACCGGTGAAATCTCCCGCCTAGAAAACGAAATCGCTGGCTGGGCCAGCGCCTGGAAAGGCTCGGGTGCTGCCGCGTTCATGAACTTCCAACAAAACTGGAACACGCGAGTGAGCAAACTCTACGCCGTGCTCGACGAGTTCTCCGCCAACCTGACCGGCACCGCCGCCCAAGTTGAAGACACCGAAGCCGACGTGTCCTCCTCCTGGGGAGAAATGCAAGGCCTCCTGGGCGGCTAACCCCCACCCCTCCCCATCCGGCCTGGCCTGGTGTGAGGCGGGGTCGGACTATACGAAACCAAACCACATACCACCGTGCCCCTGTCACCGGTTCCATTCCCACCGTCGTGGAGAGAGAGTCCGGCACAGATTCTCGGCACGAGTCGACCAAGGGAAGAAAACGAACCCATGATTCAAGTCAATTTTGAGGGACTACAGTCCGGCTCTTCGGGCATGTCCAGCTCGTACTCGCGTATCGATGACATCCTCAACAACCTCGAGTCCAAACTCAACGGTATCCGGGAACGCTGGGACGGCCACGCCCAAGCCGCCTACTCCGAAGCCCAAGCCCAATGGGACAAACTCGCCCAAGAACTCAACGACCTCCTGCGCATCGCCTCACAACGCGTAGCCGCCTCCGGCCAAAACTACCTCCAAACCGACCAAAGCGCAGCCAACCGCTTCCGCTAAACACCCCGTGTGGCCCCACCCCCGGGGCCACACACCACCCCACAACCACACACAGACACCCCAACACAAGCGACAATCAACACCAACCCACCCCAACAACCCACCACAACGCAAGAGCCCGAACTACCACCTCTCGCACCAGAAGAGAGCTGTGGGCGTCGGGTTTTCCGCCCTGTCGGATTCCCTGCCACCTCACGCGTGAGAAGAGAGCCCCTATGACTGATATTGTTCTTATCCCTGAACAAATCAACGCCACTATGACGAAACTGGACGAGCTCATCGAGGAGTACACACAGGTACGTTCCTCCTATGAAGAGGCACAAACCGCGCAATGGGCAATGCCAATGCTTGAAACCTATCCGCCTAATTTCGGTGACAGCAACGGCGACATCGGCAGCGGTATCAGTGACACTGAGCAAGGGCTACGCGAAGTTCTGGACAATCTTCACCAGGCAGTCGAGGAGTTGTATGACGCTGACGATAACGCCAGTTCCGCCCTCATCGAGGCCGCCACAGCCCTCAATCTCGATCCAGATGTACTCGGCCAGTACTTGCGCGATTGCGCAAACAATATGGACGCAACCTTCCAAACCGGATCCCATATCGAATTGCCGGACTTCCCCCAACAAGAACCATAGAATCTGTGCGCGCAGTAAGACGCTTCCAACGTCGGCGCACTGTGTACCTTCCACTGAGTAGAATCCGTGTGCCCGGTGAGACGATTTCCTTCCCGCCTCGAGTTCCTTTCCGCCTCGAGCCTCGGCAGGCTGGAACCGAGAATCTGTGCGCGCAGTAGGACGGTGGGCCGTCATCCCATGGCATGATATGAACCATGACTGCCCGGAAGAAAACCGTCCAAGACCAACCCGAAGGCAACACGCCACCTGATGACGAAGGCAGAGTGGCCAGGCCGCGCCATGACGTTGGCGCAATTCTCCGTTTTCTTGGTGGCGTACTGTTGGCGGTGGCAGTGTTCGCAGGAATCATGGTGGCGATAGGTGTGCGGCTGGATCAGGACCCACAGCCCACGCCTCCCTCCAGCGCGGAAAAGGCGAGGGAAAGTCTCGTCGAGCAGGCGCTGCGTACCGGTAACGCCGCCCAACAACTCGCCACTGCAAATCCCGACATTCCCATTTACCAGGAGATTGCCGACGCCGGCCCCATCTGGGCCGAGTCGCTGGGCGGAACCTGGCAGCCATGGCCCTCAGGAGCACCAACCGGCCAAACCAATCCACCATTGAATACTGCAGGCACAGCGGCCAACAATTCCGAACTTCGCACCCAACTGACGGACTTGGCGGACACAGCGCTGGCCGCCAATTCCGACGCGGACGCGGCTGACAGGGCCACTTATCTGTCGATCTCCCTGGGAGCACGTCTACTCGCGAATCGCCTGGCAGACACCACCAACATCGATGCCCCCGGCTGCGGTGACACCGACATGACGATTGTCGCTGCCGCCACCGGAACTACCGACTCTCTCATAGCCGCAGACTCCGTCCGGCAGTGGCTGGAAATTGATGCAGCTGCTCTTCCAGCTGATGGGCGTGATTTCGAGGTGAATCGGATCGAATCAATCACCCACCTAGAAGAAGCGATGATCGTAGGCGGAACAGCGGACACTCGCGAAGCTTTCGCGGCTCGCCCCGATCTCGCGGACGGCCAGAGCTACACCTCGGTCGCTCTGAATGCCCTCACGGCGCAGCTTCTACAAGCAGCGGCCAGTGCCGATGCAGCCGGTCGAGAGGCTACTGTCAACTACGCCTGCTCCTTGTACTCTAGTGAGGACGCGGCGAGCGCCGGCGCCATGCCCGGGGCAAATTGAGCGCCTGCACGCCTTCTTCAAGTCCACTTCGCTGCCGCCCACCTCGCCGCGGTCGGTCACGGTAAGTTCTACTGCGGGGATCTACTCCCCCTCCTGCACTACCTCGACGAAGTGCTCCGCCGCCTCTCCGACGGGTACCTCTCGTGCAGTCCCCGCGCGGCGATCCCGGATTTCGACGACGCCGTCCTTCAGACCGCGACCAACCACGATCGCATAAGGCACACCTATGAGTTCATAGTCGGCAAACTTCACACCTGCGGAAACCCTCCTCCGGTCGTCGAAAAGAACCTCTACACCGGCGTCGTCCAGTGCGCCCGCGATCATCGCAGCAGCATCAAACACGGCGTCGTCCTTTCCCGTGGCAATTACGTGCACGGTTGCAGGCGCGACGCTCTTCGGCCATATCAAGCCTTTCTCATCGTGGTTCGCCTCTGCCAGCGCGGCAAGCAAACGGGAAACACCGATCCCGTAGGAGCCCATTGTGACAACACGCGACTTCCCATTCTGGTCCAAAACCGTCAGGTCCAGAGCATCTGCGTATTTGCGACCCAGCTGGAAGATGTGGCCAATCTCGATTCCACGCGCGATCTCGAGCGGACCCGAGCCGTCAGGCGCTTCGTCGCCCGCGCGTACTTCAACCGCTTCCAGGAAACCATCGGCCTCGAAGTCACGCCCATACACAAGATGGAAAACATGTTTGTTCGCGGCATTCGCGCCGGTTATCCAGCTTGATCCGCGCGCGACGTGCGGGTCTAGTAGATAGCGCAGCGCAGGGTGTGCCGTTCCTGCGTCCCCAGCGCGAGCACCACTTGCACTGGTTTCCCCATCCGCAGCACGGGCACCACCCGTCCCTTCGCTCGGCCCCGCTTGTGCCGCGCCTGCTTCCGCCCGGCGCCGCGATGACTGCGGTCCGATGACCTGGGGGCCGATATAACCGGGAACGAGTTCCGGGAACTCCTCCAAATCCCCAGCGGTTGCCATTTCCACCTCGGCGGGGGCAAGATTCGCTTCCACGCGCTTCAGGTCGACATCCCTATCGCCAGGCACTCCGATGATTAGAAGCTCACGCTCACCGTCCGGCTGAGTGACCACCACCACGACATTCTTGAGAGTGTCTGCCGCCTGCCACGGTCTGCCCTGCCGTGGGTGCAAGTCGTTAGCAACATCGACCAGTGTATTGATCGTCGGAGCATCCGGCGTCGGGAGAACAAGCGGCTCCGGTTCGTTGGAATAGTCGAGTTCCGGCAATGCCGGAGTGGTGACCGCTTCCGTATTTGCTGCATACCCGCCGGGCGATCTGACGAAAGTGTCCTCGCCAACTTCACAAGGGAAGAGAAATTCCTCCGAACGCGATCCTCCCATTGCACCGGAGACTGCCGAACAAATCGCATAAGGCAAGCCGAGCCTGTCAAAGACCCGCTGGTATGCATCGCGCATGAGGCTGTACGAGGACTCCAGACCGGCGTCGTCGATATCGAAGGAGTACGCATCCTTCATAACGAACTCGCGGCCTCTAATCACACCGGCGCGTGGACGGGCCTCGTCACGGTACTTCGTCTGAATCTGGTACAGGACCAACGGTAGGTCCTTATACGACGAGTACAGATCCTTTACAAGCAGTGTGAACATCTCCTCGTGCGTGGGCGCGAGAAGCATGTCTGCTTCCTTTCGGTCCTTGAGTTTGAAAAGCGTTGGCCCATACTCGCTCCACCTGCCTGTCTCCTCGTATGGATCGCTGGGAAGCAATGCCGGGAAAAGCACCTCCTGTGCCCCAGCCCGATTCATCTCTTCGCGTACGATCTGCTCAACATTGCGCAACACGCGTAGCCCCAACGGTAGCCAGGTGTAAATGCCGGGCGCGGCACGGCGTATGTAACCGGCTCGCACCAGCAGCTTATGGCTGGCAACTTCGGCGTCGGCGGGATCCTCCCGCAGGGTACGGAGAAAAAGAGATGATAGCTTCAGCACGGGACCAAGCATACCCTGTGGTGGGCGCGGCTCCTGCGTCCATCCGCACAGGCAGCCTGTTCGTGTATCCGCAGGAATTGGCCGCGCCGAAACTACTCTCGCCGCAATTGGCCGCGCCGAAACTACTCTCGCCGCAATTGGCCGCACCGCAGACGAGTCCTGCCGCTGCTTAGACCCGCTGCATACTACGCTCTGAATTAGTCCCGCCGCGCAGATGCTCCTGCCTTCACACCGCCTTCCGCGCAATACATGCCTCCCGTACCAGTGCACGAGGCCATAATCCATGCCGCGAAGACGTGCCGGAGGAAAGAAATGCTCAGTAAGCCGTTGGGCTGACGCGGCCGCCGAAGCTCGCCGCCATGCGTTACGCCAGTCGGGGAAACAATTCCAGTGCGGTTGTACTCAACAAGTCGTCCAAGTCCTTACCGCGCAGCAGGCCACCACCGCAGATGCGGTGCGCGTTCTCAACCACTGCATGGTCTGGAGCATACGGCGTGTCAGTGCCGAATACCAGATGCTGTGTGCCAACCATATCCACCAGCGTGCGGGCTTGCCGCGGGAAAGGAGCAGAGGAGCCGATTTCGTGGTACATGCCCTTAACCAGTTTCTCCACATTCGGACGCGATCCCACCGGCAGGAGGAAGTTGGTAAGAAGTTGAACGCGGTCGGCAGTCGCGGTGAGCGCGGATCCGTTATGCGGCAGAATCCACCGAATATCCGGATACCGCTCAAGGGTTCGCGACAGGATAAGGTCAACCACGGCACGCGTTGTCTCAAAGAGATATTCGATAAGAGCCGCGGGACGACCGTTTGGAATCGACTCATAACCCGGCGGCGCCGTCGGATGAAGAAATACCACCGCACGACGACGATTCAATTCCGCCAAGAGCTCACTGAAATCTGGATGCGCCGGATAACGCCCCGCAACATTCGTGAGCAATATGATGCCGTCGGCCCACAACGCGTCCAGAGCACGCACAGCCTCCTTGACTGCCGCCTCCGGAGCGGTCATCGGCAAAGATGCCAGCAACCCAAACCGCCCGGGATACTCCGCAACCGCGCGCGCTCCTTCGTCATTGAGTCTCTGTGCCCAAGCAATTGCGTCGTCGCCAAAGCAGGGCCCCGGGCTGGATACGGAAAGCACCGCGGTATCGATACCGAGTTCGTCCATTAGCTCAAGATGCGACGCAGCGCTCCATTGCGGAACGGGAGAGCCGTCCGGCCGCGAAATGCCCGCAGCGACAAGGGCTTCGCGGTAGTCCTGCGGGACGTAGTGAGCATGAACATCGATTACACGTGTCATAAGCACATTCTCCCGGGCAGTCCCATATCGGTCAACCGTCACTTAGCTGCAAATGCGCCTAGGTGTATTTCCCTTGCGCCGAAAACCTTCTTTGGCCTCGTGTTACTCGCTGCGTTACGCACATCTAGGTTGGTCCGAAAATGCCCAAGCAGGCTCAGCGTGTGCTGGGCAGATGCGGACCGCGCCCGCGCGAAGTCACCTTTTTCCGCTCAAAACAGTACCGTTGCCCAGTCTCCCACGGTTCTAAAGCCCACCTTCCGGTACGCTGCCACCGCAGAGGTATTGAAGTCGTTGACGTACAACGAAACCGTGGGGGCGAAAGTAGCAAGAACCTGTTTGACGACGGCGGCCATACCCGCCGTCGCGATGCCCTGGCCTCGCAGGTCAGGCGCGGTCCAGACTCCTTGTATTTGTGCAACCCCACCAGCCAACGCGCCAACATCGGCCTTGAAAACAACCCGTGGTCCACTGCCGTCGGGCGCCTGCCCCAGTCTTATGTACGTGCGCCCGGAGCGAATCAGGCTTTGCGCCCGATGCACATACGCACTACCGAAGGTGGTGGGATCGTAGCCGACCTCCTCCGTGAACATCGCTACGGATGCGGGCAAGACGAGGTCACTCTGACCGATTCGTGCCGGTCGCACCTCGGGATCACCAGGGATCAATGGTTGGTCATCGATCACCATGGAGTATTGCCGTTCCCGGATACCCCGCGCTGGACCCCAATACGGTTCCACCCGCTCCCACAAACCCAGAGTCTGATCTGCCGGACCGACAAACGATGAGCAGATACGCCCTCGATTCAGCACGGTCTCCGCGAGTCGGTCCAGCCCCTCGTCGCTGAAACCGAGAGGGATGAGATTGCCAGAGTCCCACGCCATGGCACTCAGCTCATTATTCGGACCATCAAAATAACCGAGGGCAGGCCACGGCCCGGACCCGAACATGTCCACGTTCGACCGCGCCAAAACTGCGTTGACGGGATCAGCGTCCAGAAGGGAAACAACGGCTTCGCGGTCGCCACCGCTTAAACGCCGCAACGGACTGGGGGCTCGACCCGGCCAGCGCATCTTGACACTGCCTCCGACTAGTAGGTAACGACCTGTACTCCGGAATTCTCTCCGTTCTCGTTTCCTAAGTCCATATCTTCCGCCATACGGTTGGCATGACGCAGCAAGGTTTCAACAATTTGGTCTTCCGGTACGGTCTCGACCACCTCACCGCGGACGAATATCTTGCCCTTGCCGTTGCCCGATGCGCATCCTAGATCGGCTTCGCGGGCCTCACCGGGCCCGTTAACCACGCATCCCATGACGGCGACACGTAACGGTGCGGTTATGTCTTTCAGGCCCGCCTCGACGCTTTCCGCCAGTGACCACACATCCACCTGCGCCCTGCCGCACGACGGGCAGGAGACGATCTCCATTTTGCGTGGTCGGAGCCCCATGGTCTCCAGGAGCTTGGTACCAACTTTGACTTCCTCCACCGGAGGCGCCGACAGCGAAACACGAATCGTGTCGCCGATTCCCTCTGCCAAGAGAATGCCGAATGCGGCGCAGGATTTAATCGTGCCCTGGAAAGCGGGACCGGCCTCAGTCACGCCAAGATGCAGTGGCCAGTCACCCCGTTCGGCGAGCATCCGGTAAGCCTGCACCATCGTGACGACGTCGTGGTGTTTCACCGAAATCTTGAAGTCGTGAAAGCCGCATTCCTCAAAGAGGCTTGCCTCCCACACCGCTGATTCGACGAGTGCTTCCGGCGTTGCACGCCCGTACTTCTTCAAGAGACGGGGATCCAGCGAACCGGCATTGACTCCGATGCGAAGAGAAACGTCGGCGTCGGAGGCCGCTTTGCAAATCTCCGCCACCTGATCGTCAAACTTGCGGATATTGCCGGGGTTGACACGGACCGCTCCGCAGCCCGCCTTGATGGCAGTAAAAACGTACTTTGGATTGAAGTGAATATCCGCGATCACCGGTATACGCGACTGCTTCGCAATCACCGCCAACGCGTCGGCATCCTTGTCCGTGGGGCAGGCAACCCGCACAATATCGCAACCAGCGGCTGTCAATTCAGCAATTTGCTGCAGGGTGGCGCCGATGTCGTGGGTCTTCGTCGTCGTCATCGACTGCACGGATATGGGCGCGTCACCACCCACATCAACCGACCCGACGTGGATCTTACGCGTCTTCTTCCGCACAGCTAGAACCTCGGGGTCTGTGCGCACAGATGGCATACCTAGCGAGACACTCACGTATTCAAGTATTCCACCTCGGCGGTCCTATTGGGATGGCTGAGTCTGTGATATGCAACGACTACGCGCGACGGCCCATAAGCACGGGGCCATCGGAGGGATGACACCGCCCTGCGTCAAGCGGGCGGTTTCTTCACCTTGTTCGCTTGACCACCTGTCATTCGCTTCTCTCTTCACGTGATCGGAGCGTTACGAGCCTCCTTGGGCCGTTACAGGCCTCCTTGCTGCCGCCAGGTAGTCAGACCCGGCTGAGGCCAGGGTCGCCAACGCCGAGAATACGAGGAGAGCAACTGCGCCTACGTAGAGTGCGTCGAGACTTCCTTCGCGAAGCCCCAAGCTCAACTCGAGCATTGAGGGGCGATATCCGGCCATGGCGTTCGTTCCGGGGCTCAGCACGGCGACGATCAGCACTGCCACATAGTAAAAAACCAAGAAGAATGCGCTGGAACTACTGATCCTGCGCGGGTTCTCCTGTTCTGTCGCGCCATGAGTCAATAATCCGATAGCAAGTTGGAATACGAAGAGGCCAACGCCGACGGCCAGATTGAAAAGACTGACATCGGTTCCATTTCCGAAGCTGCCTGGCACTATGACTAACAAGAATGGGCACAGCGGCCACATGACCCACTGGATCGTCAACAGCTTCACACGCCACGTGGGGACGTAATCTCCGTCAAGCGGTTCGGCTCGAGCGCCTGTGCTGGTTGACATTGAGGAGGCGGACAGCTGGCTGCTCGGCGTGGTGTTGTGGACATTTACGCTGGGGACTACTTCCCCACCCTGCGGTGCATCGTCGGGCTGATCAGCACGCTCAGCATCCCGGTTACACGCGCCACCATCTTCTATTAGTTCGTCTTCTATTAGTTCGTCCATGGTGCCCCTCTTCTATGGTCCATACCGAAAGGCGGCTGATCCGATTGGGTGGTGTCGACGGCGGAGCGACTGTCGCGTCCGTTTCGGTATGCGCCTGTTACATTGGGATCTGGCGCGGGCGGCGGAGCAAATCGCTTAGCCCACCGATAATCACGTATTGCCGAGCAGAGCGCAGCAAAAAGAAGGATTGGCACAGCAAGTGCCACCACACCGGTGATCCTGCTAAGAGCACGTGCCTCAAGCCCCAGGGCGGATTCGAGAATTGATGGATGGACTCCGTGCCCGGTCTCCGAGGGTGCACTAGCCCCTGCCACGATCAGAGCAAGGTAATAGCTGCCGAGTAGTATGGCAGTTGGCTTCATTCTCGGCGACCAGCCAGCCCAGTGTACAGCCTTGCCTGTGAGTACGCCTATCGTAGCTTGCAGTACGAGTATGTATGGACACAGCAATAGCAAGGTTCCAAAGGTCTGCACACCCGGGTCACCGCCGCCAGGCAGAGCAAGCGCGAGTATTGGGCACAGTCCCCACATCAGCCATTGCACCGGCACATACGTGTCACGCCATCGAAACGGCTCCAGCGTCACATCCACTGCACTGGGCGTTTGACCATCCGAGGCAGTCCGTGCCGCACAATCGTCTTCCGGCATCTGCGGATCTCTCGTGACCTCCGGCTTTCTTTCACGGCTCAACACTGCTCACGACCTTTCACCTTATGCATAGCCGGAGAAATTGGTGCAGAGCCGGACTCCTCTGCACCCGCACAGCTAGCGGTGTCCTCCAAGGCCTGCGACGGCGCAGGCACGTCCGATATAGTCGGCTCATGTTCCCCACCCAGCACCGTTCGACCAACTGCGACGGGGTCCTTGCCCTGGGCCCGCTCCCGGTGGGCTGGTCGTTTGGCCGCCAGGCCATGCCGACTTGAATACGCGGCCTCACTTGCCTTATTCCGGTCAGCGAAGGCAGACAGGAAAGCGGCGAGTAAAAGGCCCATGGTGATAATTCCCATGGCCCGGGCTACCCAGCCCAAGACTTCGGCGAGAGACAGCGAGACTTCGCCCCCTCCTAGCAGGAGGCCGATGGGTGACGGGTAGTCTTGTGTGTCGTCGGCGTCGGGAAAGAGCAAGCCGGTAACCATGACGGCTACGTAATAGGAACACAATACCTTTGCCGTTCGCCTAAAGACCCGCCGAGGTTCGAGGGATCGGGACGCCAGCATTGTGAGCGCACAAGTTGCTGTCTGGAAGATCAACATCAGCGGCACCGCAGTGTATATTGCTACAAGCGCCATCCATCCGGGACCACCCTGCCCGCCGGGTAGAACGACCGCCATTGTCGGACACACAATGATCATGAACCACTGCAGTCCCTGTAACAGCACACGCCAAGCCGGCGGCTCCTCCGCCTCACCGACTGCACAGGCAACATCGCGAGCCAGCTGCTCCTCATCGAATTCGCTCTCCCCGCGCATCAATGCTCCCCGTCTCGCCACCAGTCCTGCGGCCCACGTTCCAGACCATCGGCGCCCCCTGCCGAGGACCCAGATGCGGGATCTGCGGAATCAGCGGCGTCTGTGGACAGCTCCGTCGCGGTAGGCACCTCCCTTACAGAAGGTACGTCCGCTGTAGCAGCTGAGCCACCAACATGATCGAGACGCGACGAGGTCTGGCTGGCCGGAACGTGATCTTGCCAGGTTGATTGCGCCCATGACTCGTCATGCCGACTCCAATATGCAGCATCCCGCACCCGGCTCCAGTCCACCAACGCAGAAAAAAGAACACCCAACATTAGACATGGCGTAGCCAGCATTCCACAAAGATAAACGACTCCAGGCACTCCTTCCCAAATAAACGTTGGAAGCCGCAGTAGCCGCAACAGCGAGCCGACAATCGAAAGGTACTCCTGGTAATCGTCCAAGTCGGGGGCACACAGCACGGTAACCATAACACTGATGTAGTAGACACGCATGATGGAGGCTGTGCGGGCGAAGACGCGAGTCGGATGAAAGAACCGGGTAGCAATGCCGGTCAACACACCCGCACCGATTTGGGCGATGAGCATCCCTGGGACGAGCAGCATTAGCGTCAATGCCGCTACCCACCCACCGCGACCGGGCCCTCCAGGGAGGATAACCGCCGCGGCCGGGCAGACCAGAACCATCAGCCACTGGAATGACATGAACGACACGCGCCATTCTGGCGGATCGTCCAACTCGCCGACTGCTTCAGCTACCTCATCCGCGATCCACATCCGATCAGCGTCACCCGCCACGCCGCGGCCCCTCATTAGAGATCTTCCCCGCGCCGACGAGAGGTTTCGTATTCTGTGTGCGACTTGCTGCTGTTCATAGTGCCCACACTACCTGATAGCGAAGTCAGATAACAGGCCGTCGCAGAATATCAGACGCAGACTGCTGCAATCGGGACCTCCTACACAGTGCCGTTGAGAAGCGGACAGCTAACGTGGCACCGCAAAGGCACCCCACCCGACGGCACTGCTATCGCAGGCTGATAGGGTTGACGATATCCGCCACGATTAGCAGCACGGTCATCGCGATAAAAGCAACGGCCACCGCGTAGCTCAAAGGCATGAGGCGCGCGGTATCCACCGGTCCGGGGTCAGGACGGCCACGCCACCGTGCAATCTGCCTGCGTATTCCCTCATATAACGCACCAGCCATATGCCCGCCGTCTAGGGGCAGCAGGGGGATGAGATTGAAAATGAACAGTGTCAGGTTCAGAGAACCCAGCAGGAGCAAGAGGTCTCCGATTCGGGCCGAGACCCCGTAAAGATCCGAATCGGCGCTGGTGATCTCCCCAGCCATACCGGCAACCCCCACGATGCCGACAACACCGCTGGTTGATCGTTCATTGCCGGAAATGAGGTCTGTTGTCGTATGCCAGAGTTCTACCGGCAGGCGCAGAAGAACGCCCGCGGTGGCCTTCGATATGGTCCACACCTGCCCCGGCACTGCGCTGAGCGGCTGCGCCACCTGTGCATAGGCGGGTGATACCCCCACATAGGGCCGTAACTCGGTCACCAGATTGCCCGAACTGTCGGTCACCACATTGCCGGATGAATCGGTGACGGGGCGCTGCGTCAGCACGGGTGTCACCGTCAGCGTACGCTCCTCGCCCGCTCGCGTAACCGTGACGGAAACCGGGGCATCGCCTCCTGCGGCAATGGCGCTTTGCACATCCTCCCAATTCTCAATGTCGGCGTCTCCCCAGCGCGTGATGGTATCGCCGCTCTCCAGCCCGGCAGCGCGTGCCGGAGAGACCGGATCATCGGACGTGCACTCCTGTGCGGTGGTAATGCACTGCGCCACATAGGAAACCTGGTTGGTTGGTGTCGGCGAACCGATACCGCACATAACGATGGTGAAGCAGAGTCCCGCGAGCAGCAGGTTCACGAAAGGCCCGGAGAACATGACGACGAGCTTGCGCGGAGCCGACAGGCGCCAAAAGGCCTGATCCTCCTCTCCCGGGCCGATTTCCTCGGCCGAGGCAAGCCGCGCCTCCTCGGCTAAAGTGACTTGCCCACGCCGTCCAACACGTTTACGGCTTTCCTTTCCGGGTGCCAGCATCCCGGATAAACGCACATATCCGCCCAGTGGGATCGCCTTGAGACCATACTCAGTACCCCGAATTGTGGTGGACCAGAGAGTGGGGCCAAAGCCAATGAAATACTGGGATACCTTGACTCCGAACTTCTTCGCGGGAACGAGATGCCCTAATTCGTGCAGGCCGACGGATACAAGCAGCCCGAGGACGAGGAAGAGGATTCCCGGGATTGAGCGCACGTTGTCCTAGATCCTTTCTCGCTAGCGGAGGGCTATGAGTTCGCGAGCACGGGCACGTGCCCAGTCTTCGGCTGCATGAACCGCCTCCATGTCGAGAATGCCAGATGGCCCTGAAAATTCGCCGAGTACTTCGACAACCGTGTCAACTATGCCAAGGTACGGTAAACGCTCCTGCAGAAAAGCCGCCACGCATTCTTCGTTCGCTGCGTTCATCACTGCCGGATGCAGGGGCGAGGCAGCCACGGCGTCGCGCGCCACCTGCACAGCCGGGAATGTCTCCAGATCCAGGGGTTCAAAGGTCCACTGCACCGGCGAGTTCCACCGGTTCGGAGTGCTCACGCGGTCCAGCCGCTCGGGCCAGGACAGCCCCAGGGCGATCGGAAGGCGCATATCCGGCGGAGAAGCCTGCGCGATGGTTGCCCCGTCGTGGAACTCGACCATGGAATGAATAACCGACTGCGGATGTACTACGGGAACGATGTCCTCGGCAGGCATGTCGAAAAGATAGGCGGCCTCAATCAGCTCTAAACCCTTGTTCATCAGTGTTGACGAGTTGATTGTGACAACCGGCCCCATATCCCAGGTGGGATGCGCTAAAGCACGAGCAGGAGTCACGTCTGCCAGCTGTGAACGGCGCATCCCCCGGAAAGGACCACCCGAAGCGGTGAGAATAATCCGCCTCACGTCGCTCTTTCCATCCAGGGATGGCGAGGTGAGACCACGGTGATGAAGGCCCGAACGCAGCGCTTGCGCTATGGCAGAATGCTCCGAATCTACCGGAACGATCTGCCCCGGGCGCGTCATTGCCGCGCGTACCAACGCGCCACCGGCCACAATGGATTCTTTATTGGCCAGTGCCAGGGTGGCGCCGCTGGATAACGCCGCCAGCGTTGGTGCCAGGCCCACCGACCCGGTGATACCGTTCAGGACGACGACGCTGTCCACGCCTTCTGACTGCGCGGCCTCACCCCACGACGTCGCCAGATTCTCTATTGCGTCCGCACCGGCAAGGATCTCCGGGAAACCGCCTGCGGTGCGTCCTTCCGAAGCCCAACGCTTCTGCACAATGGTCCGTAGTTCAGTCGCGGTTGCAGGATTCGCAACCCCAATACACGGCACATTGAAGGTGATGGCCTGCTCGGCCAACAGCTCCAGGTTTCCTCCGCCCGCCCCCAAGGCAAGAACACGGTAAAGATCACGCCGCGTAGCGATGACATCGAGCGCCTGCGTTCCAATTGAACCCGTGGAGCCGAGAATCACCACTCCCCGGCGTTTGATATTCGCTGATCGATCCGCATCGCTTGACTGGATCGAAGCTGGCGCCTCAGTCACATCTTGTTCCCGGATCGGGTCCGGCAGTTCAAATGTATCCACGCCGTCTCACTCAACCGCAAGCAGCACGGACAGGGCACGGTCGAAATACACGTCGACGACGCCTTCGTCATAAGCCTTTGCGTTCTTCGCGGCGGGGAACACAACCTCTCGTATGTCGGAGGAGGTCAAGGTCCGTTTGCCGTCGAAGTACTCGGCTAAGTGGTCGACCATTCTATCCACGGCGTCTTTGGAGTATCCCCAGCCGTCGGCGTTGGCGAAGCGTTCACCGCGCGGGCGCAGCAGGCGCGGGTACAGGCTCTTCGCGTTCTCGTATGTTTCGTTGAGCCAGGCGTTTTCACCCTGCCGGGCCACCACTTCGGCCCGGCGCCGCTGGATGAAGGCCGCTTCTAGCCGGTCCAACGCCGCGTCCACGGCAGAAGGACTATAACCATTGCGAGCTCGGCCAAAACCGGCGTTGCGCACATCCGCTTCGCCAAACCTACTGGCTCCCACGCCGTTATAAGCCTCCTTCGCCCTGGCGAGAAAATCGTCGACCTCGTCCGGATCGTAGCCAGTGGCGAAGAAGCCCACCCGCTCGAAGGTGTCCTTACTCATTGCCCGTCCTCCCTGGGTGCCCCGCTGCCGTCGGCGGAGCCGGAGCGCAAGGCCTCGGCAGCTGCGGCAGCTTTCTTTGCCCGTGTGGATACACCACTGACCTCCGCGACAAGCTGGCCGCATGCACCATCGATATCGCTTCCGCGCGTATCACGGATCGTCGTGGGAATACCCGCACTTACCAGGGTATCAACGAATGCCTGTTGTGCCTGCGGTGTGCTGGCCGTCCAGATCGAACCGGGCGTTGGATTCAAAGGGATGGGGTTGACGTGAACCCAGCCACGCCCGCGAGCGTTGAGTTCGTCGGCGAGGAGTTGCGCCCTCCACACGTGGTCGTTCATATCCCGGATCAGAGCGTATTCGATGGAGACGCGGCGTCCTGTTTTCACGAAGTAGGCGCGTGCTGCGTCTAACAGTTCGCCCACCTTGAAACGAGAGTTAATGGGAATAAGCGGGTCTCGCAGGGTATCGTCCGGGGCGTGCAGGGATACCGCGAGTGTCACCGGGAAGCCTTCGTCGGCGAGTTTTGCGATAAGCGGAACCATGCCCACCGTCGACACGGTGACATTACGGGCTGACAGGCCGAAGCCCGCCGGTACAGGTTCGATGATGCGGTGCAAGGCGGCCCGTACCTGTTTCCAGTTGGATAGAGGTTCGCCCATCCCCATGAACACCACGTTGGTCACCCGCGCGGGCTCTCCGGCAAGTTCGCCGGAAGCCGCCGCCACCATCCCCAGGCGTACCTGCTCCACGATTTCGGCCGCCGAGAGATTACGGGTGAGGCCTCCCTGGCCCGTGGCACAGAAGGGGCATGCCATGCCGCACCCGGCCTGCGAGGAAATACATAGGGTCACTCGGTTCGGGTAGCGCATAAGCACGGTTTCCACCATGCCGCCGTCGAAAAGCCTCCATGCGCTCTTGATCGTTCGCCCGCCGTCGGCCTGCAAATCCTGCACTTTTGTCAGCAGCTGCGGAAAAACAGTGGCGACGACGTCGTCGCGGATACCGGCGGGAAGATCGCTCATGGCTTCGGGAGCAACCACATGCCGTTCAAAATAGTGCCGTGAGAGCTGGTCGGCCCGAAAGACGGGCAAACCCAGTTCCCGCATCCACTCCTTGCGCTCGGCCACGTCCAGATCGGCCCAATGCCGTGGTGGTTTTCCCTTGCGTTCCGGCACGAAGGACAATAGCGGGCGCGGGCCTGACTCCACGGCGGGCATAACTTGCCTGGTAGGCTTACCTGCCGCCACTGCCGAGGTCGAGTTACGGATGGCTCGCACCGGTACCCCGTCACGGGTGCCACCTGCCCGCGCCACACGGCGAGCAACATCCTCCGGGCCTGCATCGCGCGAGACACCTGCTCCGGTCAAGTCATGCGGGGCATCCGGCGCCGCATGCTTACGCGGCGCCGCTCCTGCGCCCGAGTGCCGATTTGGCGCATCGGGTCGCTGAGTCACGCCAGAATGTGCATGGGATGAATCATTCATGATTCTGCTATTCTTCCATGATGCCGCCGCGTGCACGATATCCGATGGGTGCGAGCGTGCTCACCTTGCCGCAAATCGCTTTGCCGCTGATCGCCGTGGCGCAGCTCGCCGTGCCGCCGATTGCCAATCGTGCACCTCTCCCGCTGGCGACTATCCCAGTGCCAAACCAGAACTCATAACGATGTAGCAGAAGGGCGCCCACATCAAGATGGAGTCGATGCGGTCAAGCATGCCACCGTGCCCGGGGAAGATCGACCCCATGTCCTTCACACCCAAGTCACGCTTCAGAAGCGATTCCGAAAGGTCGCCCACTGTGGAGCACACAACGGCCAAAGCGGCAAGCAACACCGCCAAATACCAGGGGCGATGTAGGCCGAGTGTGACCAGTAGTACGGCGATCACGAGGGCAAGTGCAAGTGAGCCGACGAAGCCCTCCCAAGATTTCTTTGGGGAGATGGAGGGACTCATCGGGTGCTTACCCCACAGCACGCCGGCCGCCCATCCGCCGGTGTCGTTGGCAACCGGCATGAGGATGAGCAATGCCACCATCCAGCCCGGCTGCGGCAGGTCGGCAAGTGCGACCGCGAAACACCCCAGCAGGGAGATCCATCCGAGTGTGAAGATTGAGGCCATGGCGTCGGCGGGCGTGCCACGGGCGCCGTCGAGAACACGCCAGACGAATACCGTTGCCGCAGCCAGCAAGAACGTGAGGAATCCCCCGGCCAGTCCGGATAGCCATGTGGCGACCACCATGGCCAGGGTTCCAACCCACATCGGGATAAGCGGAATGCGCAGCCCGCGATTCAGGAAGGCCCCTGCCGCCTCCCACAGGCCGATACACAGGGCCACGGCGACTAGCGCAACGAATATCTCAATGCGCACCAACACCGAGGCGGCAACCAGCGCGAGCAGCGCCAATGCCGTGGGTATTGCCGCCTTGAGATTGCGTCCTGCTTTCGACGTGGACTGCTCAGGCGGCGCGGGCGGATGCGGGGCCAGGCGCGCTAGCACACCCGGCCGAGATGACTTATGCACTCCCGGTCGCTTCCGTCAGACCTCGAGGAGTTCCTTTTCCTTGGTCTCCAGTATCTTGTCGACCTGATCAACAAAGCGCTTGGTCAGAGTTTCCAGTTCGGACTCGGCCCGCTTGACCTCATCTTCACCGGCCTCGCCGTCCTTCTTGATCTTGTCGAGGGATTCCTTGGCCTTACGACGTATCGCTCGTACCGAGACCCGGGCCTCCTCCGCCTTGGAGCGAGCCAGTTTGACATAGTCCTTGCGGCGCTCTTCGGTAAGCGGCGGCATGGAAATGCGCAGGACTGCGCCGTCGTCGGTGGGGTTGACTCCGAGGTCGGAATCGCGGATCGCCTTCTCGATGGCGGTCATGGCGGTGCGATCATACGGGGAGATTACAACGGTGCGCGCCTCGGGAATCGCGATTGAGGCCAGCTGTTGCAGCGGTGTGGGGGCACCGTAGTACTCCACCTGAATGGAGTTGAACATCCCGGCGTTGGCACGCCCGGAACGGATATGCCCGAATTCATCTCGGGCTACCTCGATGGCCTTCTCCATTTTCTCTTCGGCCTCGAGCAGTATCTCGTCGATCATGTCACTCTCCTGTTTCGTGCTTGTCTGCTGTGACAAGCGTACCGATCTTCTCACCTCGTAGCGCCCAGGTTACATTGCCGGGGGTTCCCATGCCGAATACGCGCATGGCGAGGTTATTGTCCTGACACAGGGAGAATGCTGCCGCATCAACAACACGCAGCCCCTGTGCAAGTGCATCTTGGTAGGTCAGCCGGTCCAGTTTGACCGCGTCCGGATTGGTCTTCGGATCTGCGGTGTACACGCCGTCCACGCCATTCTTGCCTACCAATAGTTCGTCGCAGCGCAGTTCCAGGGCCCGCTGGGCGGCAACGGTGTCGGTGGAAAAGTACGGCATGCCTGCTCCGGCTCCGAAAACGACAACGCGGCCCTTCTCCAGGTGGCGGATTGCCCGCAGCGGAATGTACGGCTCGGCGATTTGCGTCATCTGAATTGCGGTCTGTACACGGCAGGGGGTTCCGGCCTGCTCCACGAAGTCTTGTAGTGCGATCGCATTCATGACCGTTCCGAGCATTCCCATGTAGTCCGCCCGGGCCCGGTCCATTCCGCGCTGTTGCAGTTCGGCACCGCGGAAGAAGTTTCCACCGCCGACGACGATCGCCACCTGCACGCCGTCCGCCACTGCGGAGGAGATCTCCGATGCAACCCGCGTGAGCACATCGGCATCAAGGCCGACCGCTCCCCCGCCGAACATTTCGCCGGACAGCTTGAGAAGGACGCGGCGCGTGCTGTCGCGATTGTGGTCTCCGATTAAATGGGGCGTTGCAGCGCTGTGTGCGTTCCGAAAACCGGTGCCATCACCGAGTGCAGAGGCCACTGCGATTCCTTTCTGTGAACTCCTCCGTTGAATTCCGGGCGGCGATCTCGCACGCGGCCGCAAGAAATGCCGATGCGGAGAGAACCATCGCCAGCCGGAAGCCATCTGGTCCATGTCCAAGAGTAGCAGTGTGGCGGCACAGTGGCAGCGTCAAGGCACTACGCCACATGGCGGGGCGGCGCGTGGCGGGGCGGCACGCCAAGAACCTCCGCAAACACATCGATAGAAGGGGTACTCCGCCGCGAGGAGAGTCAGCGCGGCTACGCGGTGCAGCGTGGCGAAGTGGATCCGCGTGCAGAGCCAACGAGCAGCGTCACACGCGCCGGTCTTCACCAACGGGACATGCCGCCGCACGAAGAGCCAACACATCTACGGTTAGCGGCTCGTCCTCGCGCGAGAACAGGGGGCTTGGAAATTGGGGAGTTCTCCCCTGGCACCGACTTTTCCGCGGATATTCGCAGAAAAGTGCTCTGTGGCTGTAGTTTCGCGCCCTTTTCTTGTCGGAACCGGCTTTGACCATGGCACTACCAGCACGGAAGACCGGCTTCCGTGCCCGAATTGAAGGGAAAGATTATGAGCTTCAACCAGAACAACGGGGCGCAGAGCCATGACGGCTCGCTGCCGCGCCCCGGCTCTGCCTGGTCGGGATCCTATCCTGCCGCCACCCCACAGGGTGGTACGGCAGGCGCAGCGTACGACGCTGCTGCGGCAGGTGACGGAGCCTCGTCTCCTTATGGAGGTCCTCCTCCGGCGGGTGATGGAACCGCGTTGCCGAAGAAGCGCCGCTGGTACCGCTCCGGAAAGGTATGGGCAATTATCCTGGCTGCCGTCGTCGTGATCGGGGTCATCGGAAGCAGAGGGGACAGCGAAACCGCCACGCATTCTTCAACCACTCGGGCCACTTCAGCGAGCACCTCCGATGGCGGGCGCACGACTGCTGAGGAGTCACAGGAGGCGACTCCGTCGGAAGAAGCGACGGGCGAACCTGAGGCCCCTGCAGAAAGCGAGGCTCCGTCCTACGAGTCCATGCACTTTGAAGGGACGGGTGCCGACGTAATCACGGTAGATGGCCTGGACAACAGCATTCTCTGGGTGGCGCAGGCCACGCACAGCGGTTACTCCAATTTCGCGGTGTGGCCGGTGGACGCGTCGGGGCAGGACATCGACCTGTTGGTGAACGAGATCGGAAGCTACTCCGGTTCGCGCCTCCTCAATGCCGAGGGCGATCCGGCGGCCATCCGCATTGAGGCCGACGGCACGTGGAGCATTGACGTCATCCCCTACACCGATGCACCCGCCTGGGATATGGCGCAGCCGTACACCGGCCACGGTGACACGGTTGTACGGATCACCGGCGATACGGACTCGCTGACAACGGTCCATCTGACCCATGCGGGTCAGTCCAACTTCATCGTCATCGCCTACGACGACGGCGACTGGTTCTTCCCGCTGAATCTGATGGTCAATGAGATTGGCAGCTACGACGGCCGCACCGTACTGCCGAACGGGACGACGGTACTCGATATCATGGCCGACGGCGACTGGAGCATCACCGCTGAGTGAGCGCTAGCGCAAACTGGTTTTGAGGTCGGGGCTGGGCGGAATGCCTGGCCCCGGCCTATATTCAATGCGGTGGTAGCGGACGCTTTTTAGTCGCCAAGGTGGTAGTGCCCGGCTCTACAGTCGCTGAGTCTCGTTCGCATCCTTCGGCGCGGTCCCCTGACCTTGTTCGTCCGCACCGTGTTGTCTTTGTAGGCATCGCGTGTCGCCTTTGCAGATAATGAATTCCCGGACAGAATCTACGGTCTGCTTCTTGGCTCGGTTGGTGGAGTGATCTTCCTCAGATCCCTCAGTGGACGGAGACTTGGCTTCCGTGCTTTTGTAGCTCTCCGCTAGTTGGTCAAGAGACTGCTCAATTCGACGTTGAATTTCCCTGACCTTAAACTCCTCCTCCCTACGAATTCGCATGAAGATGTAATCCGTGGCAGAAGAGTTTCCCTTGCGGCGTCCGATTAGCCATCCGATCAGCCACAGGAGAAAATGCGACACTGCCAGCGCGCCGAGCCCTACCAGAATTTGTAGCCAGTGCCATCCGCTAGGCGCGCGGAATAACACGACCGGTGCCAAAACTCCAGCTGTTGCTAGTCCGAATAACCCGAGCATTATCCGCTCTTCAAACGTTTCTGGACTGGCGATGGACCTCAGGTCTCTATTCACACGCATGCACAGCCATTTGGCGCATGTCCAGCGCCAGAGCCCTGTAACCGCAATCGCAGAACAACCGAACCAGAACCATAACCAACCTGACCCACCGCTTGCATTTCCACCATTCAGAGGGGTAATTCCGCCCAGTATGCGTGCGACGATCACCGCCAACAATACGACGATCACCGCCAACAAAATGCAGCAAGCGCACCCTCGCTTCTGATCGGAACTGGTGCGGGCTGACGCGATCTCTTTGGCATTCGGGGACTGCCGGATCGGGCATGTGTCTAACGCCACTTTCACCAGCGACCACTCTGCGAAGACAGTTCCACTGAAGTAGGCAGCTCGATTGAGCATGGCACGCCCATCGATGAAATTGAAAAGTGAGACCACCGATGCAGCCACAACGTAGGCAAACAGGCCCGCAATCCACCCATCTGCCCGCTTATCCTGCAACGACACAAGGCAACACGGCACTAAAAGAAATACAACCGAAATAAGCCAGATCCAGAACACGAATTGGACATTTTGATTTGCAACCAACACCTCGTCACGCCTCGTAGGCATCTCCCTCGCAGGGGTCTCCCACTCGCCTCCGCCAGGATCGCTAATCGTCCAGTCTCCCGTTCGCACCCCTGCGTCGTCACATTTG
The DNA here is from genome assembly GCF_003957265.1 of Actinobaculum sp. 352. Lineage (NCBI taxonomy): Bacteria > Bacillati > Actinomycetota > Actinomycetes > Actinomycetales > Actinomycetaceae > Actinobaculum > Actinobaculum sp. 352. Next base: position 25,367 of record NZ_RQSN01000004.1, read on the forward strand.
TACCTAACGGGCATGTGATTCACGAGCCTCTCTATCGCGGCACGGAACTGCTCAATGCGCGCATATGGCTCCCTGCCCCGAACACGTAGAACCGCTGTAATCAACGTCATGGCGGTAAGACTCGATCCTACGTATGCAAGCAAGGCGGATGTTGGAACATACGCCCACAACTTTACCCAACTGATGAATTCGCAGAGAACCTGAGAATCACTCCTGCCGGAGTGGTTCCAGAGCGCGAGAATACCGAACCATAGCGCAACACCAAAAATCAAAGTAGCAAGATTATCCATTAGCTCATCTCTCAGCCGCCACGAACTCGAGTTCAGGAAGCTATTCTCGGCGAGAGGCTTCGTTCCCTTCCAGTCATATGACGGCGGGACTCCATCACGTGAATCGTAGATTTTGTCGATAGTCGTGGCGCCATCCCCGCTCCCTTGCTTTCGAGTCCGCAATACGTTAATAAGCCCTTCCGCCAGTTCCCGTGTTGTAACCTCAATCGGCCCCTTTGTATCGTCAGCAGGTTCTTCGCCGTCTGCCGTGAAGGACATCGCTGCTCTTCCCTTCGATTGTCAACGGTGACGTGGCACTGCGCTGCGCCGTGCCGGAAGTGTTGATCAAGGCCCAGTATGGCAGAGGACATCTTAAAAGCCAAGTCACTTTAACAGATCTGCACCATGTGCCACGGCAACCGCCTACTGCGCAGTCTACGACGCCAGATCCTTTCCGCGTCTTATGCAGCCCCGTGGTACCTGCTTACTCCACCCACACCCCGGAGCTTCCGCGCCGGTGGGAGCCGACCAGATGGGTGTCCACAATTCCCGCCGCTTCCATGAGCGCGAACGCCGTCGTCGGGCCAACGAATGAGAAGCCGGCACGTTTCAATGCGCGTGCCATGGCAACCGATTCCGGGGACGTGGTCGGCACCTCGGCCATGGTGCACGGCCGCGGCGTCGCCTCCGGCTTGAAGGACCACAGGAACTCAACCAGTCCGCCCTCTTCGCGGAGCCGAATCGTCGCCTGTGCATTGTTGATCGTCGCTTCGATTTTGCGGCGATTACGAACGATTGACGGGTCTGCCAGCAGCCGGGCGACGTCGTCGTCGGTAAACCCGGCAACTACGTCCGGTTCAAAATTCGCGAAGGCGCGGCGGAAATCCTCGCGTTTGCGCAGAATCGTCACCCAGGACAGCCCGGACTGGAAGGCCTCCAAGCTGAGACGTTCAAAAAGCCCGCGCTCGCTGCGCACCGGCATTCCCCACTCGGTGTCGTAATACTCGCGCAGCAACGGGTCCGACGCAGCCCACACCGGGCGGGCCAGGCCATCCTCACCGATGACTAGGTCACTTACATCGCTCATCAGAACTCCCGCTTCGTTCATTTGGCCCTGTCCCGCTAACGTACCATGCGGCTTATCCGTTCCCGCCCACACACCACCTACGCATCCCTCTGCGTGGCCCTGTTCCCGGGAAAGCCGCCGAACGTGTCAAGATAGACCCATGCGAGGGATCATGACTGTTACCGGGTTGGACCACACAGGGATTATTGCCGCCGTCTCCACGGCGTTGGCGGAGCAGAATGCCAACATCACCAATGTGTCGCAGACGCTCATGGGCGACTACTTCACCATGATCCTGCAGGTCGACTTCGACGAAACGCAGACCCCGCTGGCGCAGCTACAGGAACTCATGGCTCAGGTTGGTGAGGCGCAGGGGCTGGAAATCCGCATCCAGTCCGAAGCCATCTTCAACGCCATGCATCGGCTCTGAGCACGGAGACACCATGGCAATGGACACCGCAGAGAACATTCTCGAAACCATCCACATGATCCGCGAGGATCGCCTCGATATCCGAACCGTCACCATGGGCATCTCTCTGCTCGACTGTGCCGACGCCGACGGCGAGCGCGCCCGCGAACGCTGCCGGGAACGTATCGTCACCCGCGCCGCCTACCTGGTATCAACCTGCGAGGAAATCGAGGCCGAACTCGGCATCCCTATTATTAACAAGCGCATCTCCGTCACCCCCATCGCACTGGTGGCCGCCGCCTCGCGCGAACGTGATCTCACGCCCTGGGCCGCAATGCTCGACGACGCGGCCAAAACCGCCGGTGTCGATTTCATCGGCGGTTTTTCAGCGCTGGTGGAAAAGGGCAGCACCACCGGCGACGAGGCATTGATGGAGTCCATTCCGCAGGCCCTTTCCACCACGGATATCGTCTGCGCCTCGGTGAATATCGGCTCCTCCCGCGCCGGCATCAACATGGACGCGGTCGCTCGGATGGGCGCGGCCATCAAAGAAAGCGCGCAGGCCACGCCGAACGGCCTGGGGGCCGCCAAGTTGGTAGTCTTCGCCAACTCGGTTGGCGATAATCCGTTCATGGCCGGGGCTTTCCACGGCATTGAGATGCCCGACTGCGTCGTGTCGGTCGGCGTGTCTGGGCCGGGCGTGATCAAGCGTGCCATCGATGAAGCCGCCGGGCTACCTTTCGACGCCCTGGCCGAAACGGTGAAAAAGGCCGCCTTCAAGGTGACCCGTATGGGTGAATTGGTCGGCACGATGGCCGCCGAACGGCTGGGCGTACGCTTTGGGATCGTGGACCTTTCGCTTGCGCCCACTGCGGAGGTCGGCGATTCGGTAGCGCGCGCGTTGGAAGCAATGGGCCTGGAACGTGTAGGGGCACACGGCACCACAGCCGCGCTCGCTCTGCTCAACGACGCCGTGAAGAAGGGCGGCCTCATGGCCTGCTCGCGCGTCGGCGGCCTCTCCGGCTCCTTCATCCCGGTTTCAGAAGATGAAGGCATGATCGAAGCCGCAGCGCTGGGGGCAATCTCGCTGGAGAAGCTGGAAGCCATGACGGCCATCTGCTCGGTGGGGCTAGACATGGTCGCTATTCCGGGTGACACTCCGGCGACGTCCATCGCGGGCATGATTGCCGACGAGGCAGCCATCGGCGTGATGAACCACAAGACCACCGCGGTGCGAATCATCCCCGCACCGGGAACGGTTGAGGGCGACGTCGTCGAGTTCGGCGGGCTGCTGGGCAAGGCACCAGTGATGGCGGTCAGCCCCTACTCCTCCGAGGCTTTTATGGCGCGCGGCGGAATCATCCCGGCCCCCGTGCACGGGTTTAAGAACTAGCAGAGGTTCTTGAGTCGCATATCTGCGCCGAATGCCATAGTTTATCGTGCCCCTATGCGCGCCGCCGCTCGACTGGCTCAACTCCGCCATCTCCTGGTCGTCCACCAGCAGATACGGTACAAGTTGAGACACTTTGGGTTCTATCTCAACCCTTGGTCTTCGGACACCGGCGTCGCGCATAATGATTGAGACTTCTTATGCCACCAGCGATGATGGCCAGATGTCTAGAAGGGAATGCACGCGATAATGTCCGAGGCAGACGCAGACAACGATCACAGCGCCGCACCACGTCTCAAGTCCGACTATGCATTGTGGCTAGGCGCATCAACCTCAGATATGCTCGGGCGCTCACTCTGCAACATAGCGCTGCCGTATGTGATCGTCTCCCTCACCGGCTCCACTGGCAGCGCGGGTTTGGTCGAGACCGTCGGAATGGTCGCATACCTGGCCGTCACACTGTTCGGCGGCGTCGTTGTAGACCGGATTGACCGGCGACGAGGAATGTACGCACGCGGCCTATCTGGTGCGGTTCTATGGCTCGCTCTCGCACTGCTGCTTGTATCCGGGATGCTGAGACTCTGGCATGTCTTTGTGATCGTGGTGGCCATCCGTGTGTTGGACGGCCTGTTCGGGATGGCGGACAATGCGGCGTTACGTTCAATCGTCACTGACGACGTCGCCTTTACCCGTGCAGTCTCTATCAACCAGGCCCGGAATGCTGTGGTCAGGATAGGCGGCGGTCCACTGGGCGGTTTCCTGTACGGCATTGTTCATGCGCTACCATTCTTTGTTGCATCAGTCCTGCTTGCTCTTCTCGCCCTGCTAGCAAGACTGATTCGCGTAGATCTGCGACCCCCGCAGCCGAGCGAGCATAATCAGAGCCAAGACCCTGACCAGCCTTCCAAGCGGTCTCCGCAAGGCGATGACCACACAGCGAGCGCCGTTCGGCCAGAGAGCGGCTGACAGGTTCGCAGAGTCTTCACCGACATCGCGGACGGTTTCCGCTTCATCTGGAATGAACCGGCAATGCGAGCGAGCCTGCTGATTCTCATGCTTGTCAACACCGGCTTCGCTTTTACCTTGAACTCGGCGAGCTACCACCTCATTCGTTCCGGGTACTCGGCCTTCCAGCTGTCCCTTTTGGAGGCCCTATATGCGGTCCTCATGATTATCGGCTCCGCTCTGGCAAGTCGTTTTATACAGCGCTTACGCGCGGGCCGAGTACTAGTGGCCACATTTCTCGTAATGTTTGGGATTTCCGCCGCCTCAGCGGTTAACCACACGTACGTCGCATTACTCGTCTGGCTCGCGTTGTATGGTCTAGTGTTTCCCTTCGTCGCATCCGTGATGCAGGGTTATGCCTTCTCCACCACGCCGGGAGCACTGCAAGGCCGCGTTAACTCAGTACTCGCGATGAGCGAGCTACTGTTGACGGCGTCTGTTCCCGCTATCACCGGTGTGCTTGTCCAACAGGGATACGCCACGCCCTCTTTCGGTCTGGGCGCTCTCATTGCAGGACTGGCAGTGTTGGCCCTATTGGCTAGCCGCAGCTTACGGACGCTGGGTAAGCCGTCGCAGTGGCATGCCGATTCTCCCGTCAGCGACGACAATAGCGCATGAGTGCAGTTTCCTCACGTTCTCGCATGCAGGCATTCCTAGCCAGCCTACCTGCAGATTCAGACGCGAACTCCGTTGTGGAAGCTGGCCTGTTGGAAGCCGTAAATGCCGGCATATCGACGCTACCCGAGGCCCGCATCGGGTAGCGCTCTGAGGCCGACTATTCACCGCAAACTACGCGATCTGAGATTAAGGGTGAAGCGTGTTGGTAGGAAAAGCCTGCGCCCTGCGCCATTAGCTCGCGTTGGACCTGTGCAGTTTCCCGTAAGCGGCCTAAGCTTTGGCCCGTGATAACGGTATCGCGCTGAAAGCCGTAACCGGGCACCTTATCCCTCCTGCGATGTCAGAATTCCGCCATGCCCTGCCCGTGTTAGCGGTGTCCTGTGCGGTCCTGTCCGCAGTCACGGCCTCTGCGTGCTGGAGCGAGTGATGGGAACTTGTCCAAATCCCGTCCAAACGAAACCCGCCCAGTTGAGGGGAGCCGCGAAATCCGCGAGATTCCGCCACTTCTTAAGTGGAACCAATCAAGTTTTCGTTCGTTTGGACGGGATTTGGACATCGCCCGAGCGACTTCACTTCGAAACGACTCCCGAACGCCTAGCTCGGACGCCCAAACTGGCAACTGCAACTTCCCCAAAGCAGCACTGGTCCTGTTCTTGGGTGGCAGCGCCATTTGCTCCGCGCGGAACACGAATAACCTGCGTACTGGTGGTGTGAAGTTGCCGGTACAACTTGCCCGCGCACAACGTGAGGGGCCCGAGCGCTGGCGATTTGACGTTGTCCGCATCTCTTTCCGGCGCACAACTCGAAGGGCCCGAGCGCCGAATCTGTCTCGAAGTTGCCGGTACAACTTGCCCGCGCACAACTCGAAGGGCCCAAGCGCCGAATCTGTTGCGAGTTACCGGTGTAACCTGTTCCACGCACAACGCAAAAGGCCCCGCACCTTGCGGTACGGGACCTTTCCAGCGCGTCATGCCCGAAGGCGGTTCGCACCGCATTATTCAGCTCTTTGCGCATTCCACGCGCTCGTTATCCCGCGAGGTGCATCGTGTGCCAGCAATCGCTGCACGAGTCCTTGCGGAGCGCGAGCGCTCGGCGGTACCTCACTCAGAGGCGCCCACGCGGATACGGACGAAACCGGTGACCTTGCCGCCAGACTGCTTGACAACCTCGCTGACCGGGGTCTTCGGATCGCGGGCGTAGCCCTGCTCCAGCAGCACCGCCGACTTATAGAAGCCATTCATACGGCCCTCGACGATCTTCGGCACGGCCTTCTCCGGCTTACCCTCGGCGATGGTTGTCTCGGTTGCGATGCGCTTCTCGCTTTCCACGACCTCAGCCGGGACGGATTCGCGATCCAGGTAGCTGGGGCTCAGCGCAGCCACGTGCACGGCGATGTCGTGGGCGATGGGGGCGCCAGCGGCGTCGGTTGCAACCAGCACGCCAACCTGCGGAGGCAGATCGGGGTTCGTGCGGTGCATGTACGCCTCCACATGCTCGCCCTCCAGCACGCTGATATGCGATACCTCAAGCTTCTCGCCGATGATGGCGATCATGCCCTCAATACGGTCCTTAACCGTGCCCTCACCGAGGGAGGCGGCCAGCAGCGTCTCCACATCGGTGGCCTCCGAAACGACGGCGGCTTCGAGGATCTCCTCGGCCATGGCGATGAACTTCTCGTTCTTCGCCACGAAATCGGTCTCGGCGTTGACCTCAACCAGCACACCGCGCTGGCCGGAATCGGTATCGCGAACGGCGGATGCAACCAGACCGTTAGAGGCGGTGCGGCCTTCACGCTTCGACACCGACTTCAGGCCCTTGACGCGGATGATCTCCTCCGCCTTAGCGGCGTCGCCGTCCGCCTCGGTGAGGGCGTTCTTCACGTCCAGCATGCCGGCACCGGTCTTATCACGCAGTGCCTTAATATCGGCAGCCGTGAAATTTGCCATGGGTTAATGCTCCTTTATTTTGACTGCGATCGGGATCTTGCCGCGAATCAGGCCTGCTCGGCAGGTGCGTCAGCGGCCGCGGATGTTGCGGGAGCCTCGGCGGCCTCTTCCGCAGGGGCGGCCTCTGCAGCGGCTTCCTCGGAGGCTTCGCTTGCGGACTCAGCGGCTTCCGGAGCCGCGGCAGTCTCGGGGGCCTCAGGCGCTGCGGCGGCCTCGGGAGCCTCCGCTGCATCGCTCGGCGCAGCCTCGCTGGCTGCCAGCATCTCGCGCTCCCATTCGGGCATGGGCTCTTCGGCGCTGTCTGATCCAACACCACTGCCGCGAGCCATCAGGCCATCGGCGACGGCGTCGGCAACCACGCGGGTCAGCAGCGAAACGGCACCGATGGCGTCGTCATTGCCCGGAATCGGGTAGGTGACCTCGTCGGGGTCACAGTTGGTATCGAGGATTGCCACGATGGGCAGGCCGAGCTTATTCGCCTCGGACACAGCCAGGTGTTCCTTCTTCGTGTCCACAATCCACACTGCGGAGGGCACCTTGGACATATCGCGGATTCCGCCCAGGGTGCGCTCCAGCTTCTCCTTCTCGCGCCGCATCATCAGCAGTTCCTTCTTCGTGCGGCCAGCCGAAGCGACGTCGTCGAAGTCGATCTGCTCCAGTTCCTTCAGGCGCTGCAGGCGCTTGTGAACGGTAGAGAAGTTGGTAAGCATTCCGCCAAGCCAGCGCTGGTTCACATACGGCATACCAACGCGCTCTGCCTGCTCACGAATGGCTTCCTGCGCCTGCTTCTTCGTGCCGACGAAGAGGATGGTGCCACCGTGGGCGACCGTCTCCTTCACGAAGTCGTAGCTGCGATCAATATCGGTGATCGTGCGCTGCAAGTCAATGATGTAAATCGAGTTGCGCTCGGTGAGGATGTAACGCTTCATCTTCGGGTTCCAGCGGCGGGTCTGATGCCCGAAGTGGACGCCGGCTTCAAGCAGCTGGCGCATGGTAACGACTGCCATGGTCGTCCTTTCTCAAGCGCACGCCGAAGCGTGCTATGGGTTGCTGTGCACGGCGGGATTGCCGAGCACCCTAGTGTTCACGACGACGCCGCCCCGTTGCCGGGGACCTTGGCTATCGCGCCGCAGCCATGCCACGGTTTTGAACACGCGAAGTCGACCAGTTCAAAACTGGCCGCCTCATGAGTTTAGCGGAAAAGCGCCGTCTTAAGCCACTGTGGGAGCCTCGGTGAGCGGTGGGCTTGGCAACAGGATGCCAGGGATAGCAACGGCCTGCGGCGATACAGCTCTCCACAGCCGCGTCTATGTCGTTCCCTTCCACAGGCGGAAGCCCGGGGTTTCCTCTATTGCTCCGCCCATGAAGACTCTCCCTATGAGAAGCAGACTGTCAGCACTTAGTATCGTGAGCCTTTTGTCGCTCTTCGCCGCAGCCGTACTGCCTGCTGCGGCCGGAACCCGTGAGCATACCGCAGCGACCCATGATGCTGCGGTATACACCGTAGCCTTCCCAGCGGCGAGGGCCACATCCTCTCCCAGTACCATCACCTCCGGCGAGCTGCCAACCACCGAGCGAGCGGAGACCGCATATGACTGGCCATCCGGTCACGAGGTACCGGTGCTCCGCGCATTCAGCCCTCCCGCACAGCGCTGGCTCTCCGGGCATCGCGGCGTTGACCTGGCATTGAATGAGGGAGACACGGTTTACGCCGCGGGAGCCGGGAGCGTTGTGTATGCGGGAAGGCTCAATGATCGCAATGTCATTTCGATCGAGCATTCCGGGGGTTTACGCACGACCTACGAGCCGGTGGCGCCCACGGTGAAACGTGGCGATCACGTGGAGTGCGGCGATCCCATAGGAACGGTGGAGGGTACACATTGCGGGCCTTTTGCCTGCCTGCATTGGGGAGCGAAGTACTCGGACGATCGCTATATCGATCCACTATCACTGCTGCACAAAAAGGTGATCAGGCTGTGGCGATAACGTCCCGTGCTTGCCGGGTGCTTGCCGGGCCTCCCGGCGTTATCGCAACCTTCCAATGGGTACAGTCCCAACCTGCGGGGGAAAGATGTGCGGAGTTGTTACCTTGACCATGTGCCGCCTGCACAGTCCCGACCTGCGAGATGGCTTTTCATGACTCACACGGCAAGTGACGCGTCGGCCAGCACAGTCCCGACCGGCGGGAAGGCTTTGGTGGTTTCGTCCGACGAGTTCTTGAATGAGTCACGCGGCCTTGCCGTCGAGGCCGACGACGCCGGGCAAGGCGGCCTTCCACAGCCCGGTTACCATCCTCGCGATTCCTAAAACGTCGGTCTCGGTATGGCGATCTCCGCTGGAGCGGCAAAGTCAAGAAAGCCTCCACAGCTGGAGAGTAATAGCCGGCGAGGATTAAGCGCGCGGGTGGGCCTGGGTGAAAGCGGAACGCAGACGCTCCGCACTGACATGGGTGTAACGCTGAGTGGTGGAAAGCGAGGCGTGCCCGAGGATTTCCTGCACGGTACGCAGGTCGGAACCGCCTTCCAGCAGGTGGGTCGCAGCTGAGTGCCGCAAGTCGTGTGGCGAGATGTCCGGCACTCCTGCCTCCGCGGCCAGGCGATGAACAATGTGCCGCAGCGTACGCGGGTCAAGGCGTTTGCCATGCACGCCCAGGAACAGTGCCTTCGTCGGTTCTTTCAAGAAACTCGCCCTCACCTCAAGATAAGAGCTGATCGCCCGCATGGCGGGAACACCGTAGGGCACAACGCGTTCCTTGTTTCCCTTTCCGACCACTCGTACCGTCGAATCCGCACCCAGGGAGTCGACATCCAGCGAGCACAACTCGCTGATACGCAACCCGGAGGCGTAGAGCAGTTCCAGGGCGGCGGCGTCGCGAAGATGTTCCGGTGTGCCATCGAGGGAACGATCATGCACGTAGCTCATGAGTTCTCGTGCTTGCTGCTGCGTTAGCACATGGGGCAATTCACTGTCGGCACGCGGAGCCTTCAGGCGCCCTGCCGCGTCTACACGCGTATAGCCGCATCGATGCAACCAGGAGCTGAAAGTACGGATTGAGGCCGAGTGCCGTGCCAAGGATGAGCGCGCCTGGCCGGAGGCCTGCAACTGGGCAAGCCATGCCCTGACGTCAGCCAACTCCAACTGCGAAAGGTCGAGGGGATCGGCGGGATCGACTCCCGCCAGGTCGGCCACGAACTCCAGAAGAGACCGCGCCTCGTACACATAGGCGGCAATCGTATGTTCCGAGAGTCCGCGACGCAGGCGCAGTTCGCCGGCATACTCGTCAAGCACGCCGTCGATCAGAATCCCTGTCGCCATGCCTCCAGCCTAAGCCAGGCTGGTTCACGCCTTCACGCTCGCCACACCGGGGCATCGTCAAACCGCGGTACCGGGGGCATACTCCTCACACCGGCGCATTATCAAATCCACCGCACCGTAGCAGCATCAAGCCACATCACCGCAACACCATCAAACCCGCCATACCGGGGTCAAACTCCCCACGCGGGCACACCATTAAATCCACCGCACCGTAGCAGCATCAAGCCACACCACCGCAACACCATCAAACCCGCCCTGCCGCAGCACAGCCGACGCCCCTACAGATTGCGCTGGAATCAGACTTCTTCCACCGCCTCACCACCGGCGTGGTTCACGTACCGAGGCATCACTCAACGCGTTGGCCGCGCCAAACGCCAGAGACCGTCGACGTTCTCAGCCACGCCAGCGACTTCCAGCATGCCCAGTCCGCGCAAAGTTTCACCTATTGCCAGGCCTGCCGTCGTCGCTATGCTCTCAACACCACAAGCTCTCTTCACCGGCAAGGCATCGCGCACCCGCACCGCAAGCGGGTCACCGGCCATGGCATCGTCAACCCGTTGCCCGTTGGCAGCTTGCCGCCTGTCCGATGCCGTACTTTTCGCCCCTCGGGCAAGCTTCTGGACACCAAACAAACCTCCCACCAGCTCAAGAATCTCCTCCACGTTCGTCACGCAGGTCGCGCCCGCGCGCAGCAGGCGGTGGCATCCTGCCGAGTGCACAGAGGTCACCGGGCCGGGAACAGCGCCAAGCGGCCTGCCGATTTCCAGTGCGTGATGCGCCGTCGACAGCGCTCCGGAACGATGCGGCGCCTCCACGACGACGCATCCGCTCGCCAGAGCTGCAATGATCCGGTTACGGGCAAGGAATCGATGCCGTAAGGGTGAGGCTCCGGGAGGAGATTCTGATACAAACAATCCTCCGGCGGCGAGCACCTGGCGGAACAGTCCGGCGTTCGCCGCGGGATATGGCCGATCAACGCCGTTAGCCATGACGATGATCGTATCCCCGCCGGCCGCGAGCGCTCCCCCGTGAGCGGCGGCGTCGATCCCGAATGCGCCGCCGGACACCACGCCTATTCCACGCTCTGCCAGTTCGAAGGCCAAATTACGAGCGAGGGACAACCCGTAGTCGGTCGCATCCCGTGACCCGACAATAGCCACACCGGTGCCAGCGAGAAGATTCACGTTCCCCTGGCACCACAGCCCTAGGGGGCGAACCGCATCAAGATCATCGAGTTGCTGCGGCCACAACGGGTCACCCGGCATCACGAAAGCCCCCAGCGCGGCGATCCGATCAGCATCATGATCGAAGGCCGCATCGTCAAGGCGGTGACTCCATCGACCCACCGCCTGCTGCAGCCGCGCATCGCAGGGTTGGCCCTTCCCCACCACTTCGCGCAACCAGTCGAGGGCGGCCGCATAGCCCAGATTCGAGGTGAGTGCAACGGCTGCGGCATCTTCTCCCTCCGCTATACGGGTCCACGCCATTGCGGCCCGACGCTCGCGGGAAACCGCGGTAGCCTGCCCCGCCTCATACTGCCCCGCTTCAGACCGCTCCGCAGACTCATACTGCTCCGCAGAGTCCCTATGCCGCTCCATAGAATCCTCCCCTTAAGCGATACGTGAACGCCTGGTGAAAGTCGCCTTGATCTGGCGAATCATGGCCTGCCAAGTCGGCAATGGTCCAGGCCAAACGGAAGACCTTGTCGACGGCGCGCATGGTAACCTCCCCTTGCGCGAGAGCCCGGTCCAGATCGCGCACCACAGCCTGCGGCACATCCACGTGACGCCGCAGCCACGTACCCGGAACCTGCGCGTTGCGTGTCCACGGAGTACCCGCCAGGCGCCTGCGCTGCCTCTCCCGCGCCCGGAGCACCCTCTCCGCCACCCGGGCGCTCGGTTCAGGCTCCCCCGCCATGGCCAGAGCTGCTCGCGAGGGCCGATGCAGTACAACATTCAGGTCAAAGCGATCCAATAGCGGTCCGCCGATCCGGCGGAAATAGTCGCGCCGTTCACGCACCGAGCATGTGCATTTGCCCGGCCCGTCCAAATACCTGCCACAGCGGCAAGGATTTGCCGCGCCAATGAGTTGAAAACTCGCCGGGAAAGAGACCGTGGCTCGGGCGCGGTGTATCTCCACGCGTCCAGACTCCATCGGTTGGCGAAGTGCCTGTAGGGCGTGGGTGGAGAACTCCGGAAGTTCGTCGAGGAACAGCACGCCACGGTGCGCACGCGAAGCCGCTCCAGGGCGTGGTACGGACCCGCCACCCACCAGTGCAACCGCGCTGGCCGTATGGTGCGGCGCGGCAATGGGAGGCACGTGGCTGATTCTTCCGGTGAAATCGCCAGTCACCGATGCAATGGCGGCAACTTCCACCGCCTCATCGGTGCTCAGAGCCGGGAGAATACCCGGAAGGCGGCAGGCCAGCATCGACTTGCCAATTCCGGGCGCACCCGTCATCAGCAGATGGTGTCCGCCGGCCGCCGCAACTTCCAGGGCCCGCCGCGCCTCCACTTGGCCGCGTACATCACATAAGTCAGGCAATGACTCGGTAGCGGCCTGGGATTCAGAGTATGGCACCGGCTCCTTGGGAATACCTGAACAGGTGACTCCGGCGGCAACAGCCAATTGGCTCAAATGCCAGACCTCCGTTGCTGGCACATGCGCCAGCTCAGCCTCCCCGCCGCTTCCCCACGGAACGATCATGCGCTGTGCCTGTTCTCGGTGTGCGGCCAGAGCCGCGGGAAGAACGCCGCGCACCCGCCGCACGGACCCATCCAGGCCCAGCTCACCCAACAGATAGGTACCCGATTCGCTGGACCGTCCACCCATGGCGCCGAGAATCGCCACCGCGATCCCCAGGTCAAATCCTGTTCCAGTTTTCGGCGTGTCGGCGGGCGATAGGTTGACGGTCAGTCGTGCTGAAGGGAAGGTGATCCCCGATGCCGCAAACGCAGCTCGCAGGCGCTCCCGCGATTCGGACACTGCGGTATCCGGCAGCCCGACGATGGTGAACGATGGCAGCCCAGAAAGGATGGCCGCCTCAATCCGTACCGGATGCCCTTCCACCCCCACCACCGACATCGCCTGTGCCACGCCGATTATCATGCGATGTCCTCGATATGAGTGAGAGTCCATGTGCCCTCGCGGTGAACGGTGATTGCGACCAGATCCACGGCGAGATGCGGCGCATGGATCTGCTGGTCGGCAATCCACTGCACCAGCAACCGCCGCAAACGCGCGAGCTTTTCCCGCGATATCGCCTCAACTGCCGGCACGCGGGAACCTGCGTGCCGTGTTTTCACCTCCACAGCGACGACGGCGTGGCGCTGCGGATCGGTACACACGAGATCGAGTTCGCCACTGCGGCAGCGCCAATTCCTACCATGAACCGTCCAGCCACGAGCGGCCAGCTCATTCGCGGCAATGGATTCACCCCACTGCCCCAGTTCGCGCGGCGTGAGCCTTTCGACCGACGCCGTCGCAGTCGGATCCCCCAGAGAACCATCATCGGCACGCTCCGAGGAACTGCGCGCCGATTCTGCTAATGACATCCCATATGATTCACTGCTCATGAGACAAGCCAAGCGTGCATGGTCCTGTATCTCTACGCTGGTGGCTATCCTGGGGATAGTTAGCTCATTTCGTTCCCTGTGGAGATCTCGCTCGCAGCACACGCGTCGACGAAAGCTTGACGTCAGTATCGCGCTTGACACCAGTCTCCTGGTTGGCGCTGATCGCGCGAGAACGGAACAATGAACACATCACCGCCCCAAAACATTGATGCACATGGACCAAATCATCACCATGGAACACGGCAGGATACGCGAAACCGGCACCTTCAACGAACTCGTCACAACCGATGGACCATTCGCACGCCTCGTCAAAGACTCCCGCGAATAACCAACACCCAGACGCCTTATCGGGCCAGTTGAGATCTGGGCCCACCTGCCCTCTCGGAGTCACCGCCCCGATTGCCTTCCCGGTCCAGTCACCATCTCGGCCCGGTTAGGTTCGCGGCCAAGTCACCGTTCGGGCTGGAGTTACCCTCTTAGCCCGGTTGCCCCTACTCCGGCAAGTCGAGTTCGCGGGTGATGTCCTGCTTGTTGAGCTCTTCGACATTCACATCCTTAAAGGTGACCACCCGCACCGAGCGCACGAAACGCGAGGTGCGGTAGATATCCCACACCCACGCATCAGACAGATTGACTTCGAAAAACACGTCTCCTCCGGACGACGCACGGACCTTCACGTCGACGTCGTTGGCGAGGTAGAAGCGACGCTCCGTCTCCACTACGTACCGGAAGATCTTGACGACGTCGCGGTATTCGCGATAGAGGGCAAGCTCCTGTTCGGCTTCGTACCCTTCGATGTCACTCATTCATCCTCCTTGTGTGAAAGCTCCAATTGGGAAGGCTCTGGTTGTGAGACCGCTGGTTGTATGCGCCCCGCCTCAGAGGGTTCGAGGGGCGAGGGCTCCGATTGGGAAAGACCTGGCAAACGCCACGATACGCGGTGTTGCGGCGAAGTGCCCAACTCCCGCAAAGCTGCGATATGCGCGGGCGAGGCGTAGCCCTTGTTTCTTGCCCAATCGTAGCCCGGATGCTGCGTATCAAGCGTGACCATCAACGCGTCCCGCTCCACTTTCGCTGCCACCGAAGCCGCCGCGATCACAGCGCAAGACGCATCGCCCTTCATCTTGGTGAGGACGGGAAGGTCAGGCAGTAACGGCGCCGCATCGAAAAGGGGCGCATCCGTCCACCAATTCACATTGCCGTCAAGAAGCACGGCCAACGGCCTGTGCCCCGCCGCGATCAACGTCGAGAGCGCATTGGCAGCGGCATGGCGCAAGGCCGCCATGATTCCCTCGCGATCAACAACATCCGGACCAGCGTGCCCGACAGCAACATCCACCGCCCACTGCCTGCACAGCGGTGCGAGCCTGGTACGAGCTGCAGCGCTCAATTGCTTGGAGTCGCGCAGGCCGACGGGAAAGTCGTCTGAGGTACCTGAACCGATAAGTGCGATTCCCACGCTGACCGGTCCTGCCAACGCACCTCGACCAACCTCATCGACGCCCGCTACTAGTGCATCTTCACCGGCACGTTCACGAACACGGGCCAGCAGCGCCAGCTCTTCCTCACGGGTCGGGGTGATAGGGATGCCATCTCCTTTTGCTCTAGTGGTTATGCTCTACTGGTCCGCAACCGCCTATTTGACACCGTCGGTTACCTGACTGAGTTGTTAGTTATCAGGGACCTGCGCAAAGACGTCGGAGGCATCTTCCAACCCTCCCGCATGGGAGAAAGGATAGAAAACCGCCCACACTCTGCCCACAACGTTATCAACCGGAACGAAACCATCACCCGTCTGACTCTGGTGTGCCCGCGAGTCGCGCGAGTTGGAACGATTATCGCCCATGACCCATAACTCGCCCTCCGGAACGGTCACCTTGAACTCCTGCAACGAAGGCGCCATGCCCTCATCCAGATAGGTCTCCTCGATCTCCACACCGTTGACCATGAGATTGCCATCGGCACTGCAACAGCTCACCGTATCGCCGCCCACACCAATAACTCGTTTGACCAGGTGCTGGCCCGCGTCGCCGGGAAGCAGGCCGACCGCTTGGAGGGTACGCGACCCCCAGCGCTGCCAGGCTGGTCTAGTGTCTTCGGTCTTGTCGAGCCATCCCCCAGGATCAACGAATACGACGACATCGCCCCGGTGAATGTCCTCCTCGTCCGTCGCCATCCGGTTGACTACGATCCGGTCGCCGGTCATCAGAGTTGTTTCCATGGAGCTGGAGGGCACGTAGAAAGCCTGCAGAAAGAACGTCTTAATTACGACGGAAAGCAGCAGGGCCGCCGCAACGATTGCGACGAACTCGATAAGTGAGCGGGTACGAGACGATTTCTTCTCGGCCGTTGTCTCAGCTTCCTCGTCGCGGATATCCTCCGGATCCCGCGCTGCGGAATCCTTGGACTCTTCAGAGGACGTGCGTGCCCGCGTCTCCGCCCTCTCGGCCGCTGCTTCACCTGTACCGCCTTTGCGTTGGGCGTTGCCTCCTTTGGGCGGGAACGACGGAGGCATTTGCTCCGCTACCCGCTCCAGAGCGGCCGCCTCCTCTAGGCCCTCTGACTGGGCCAGCTGCGAATCACGGGCAACAGGAGAATCGCTGGCAGCATTACCTGCCGCCAGTCTTTGGGAACCGGGGACGTTCCTTGCGTCCTCGGCGTCCGCCTGACCGGCGTCGTGATCTGCCGCCATTCCTGCTCCTTGCTGCGGCCCGCCTGCTTATGTGCGGGCACTCGTTGTCTCATCGGGTTAGCACCCGCCTAGAATGTTAGCCAAAAAGTCAGGCCCGCCGCGATTGCGACGGGCCTGTTAGGAATATTGACCAGAATGTGATCGATGCCAGGCTCAATGCCAAGCCTTACTCTGATCGCCGCATTCCGGCTGAAGAAGTTCAGTTCTCTTCGCGGCGTTCCTTTACCTTTGCGGCCTTACCGTGACGCTCGCGCAGGTAGTACAGTTTCGCACGCCGAACATCACCGCGGGTGACGACCTCAATGGACTCAATGGACGGTGAATGGACCGGGAACGTCCTCTCCACACCGCAACCAAAGGAGACCTTACGCACGGTGAACGCCTGCCGGATGCCAGAACCGTTGCGAGCGAGCACAACACCCTGGAATGCCTGCGTACGCGTGCGATTGCCTTCGACGACTCGCACGTTGACACGGACGGTGTCGCCTGCCCGGAACTCGGGAACGTCGTCGCGAAGCAGCGGAGCCTCGACGAAATCGAGAGTTTGCATTGTATTCTCTTCCTTCCGCCCGTGCGCGCAGGTCACAAGCGTAATCGGGGCGGTTTCCCGCCGACCAATTGAAACTCGCCGGTACGCGGCCCCCTGCGGCAGGCTCTGCGTATTGTGACAGCGAGAAAGCCTCACAATTATGGCACACGTAGGCGACGAGCGAAAATAACGTCCGAGTTGTCCTGGTCACCCACTGCGAAGATGCGAGTGGAAACAGCGTGAAATCCAAGTTTCTTGTAGGCCTGCTGCGCGCGACGGTTGCCTTCGTTCGTTCCGAGCCAGATATAGGGCTCCGCGCCGGTGATCCGCTCCAGCAGCGCCCTGCGAGTGCCGTCCCACAGCAGTTCCTGTGCCCCGGAGCCGCGAGCATATCGGCGCAGATAGAATTTTGACAACTCTATGAGTTCACCACGGCGTGGAGTTCCCTCTACGACGGCGTCCACCGGCGCGCCTTCGTCTTCGCCGGCGACGTCGCCTTCATCTCCTTCACCACTGCCGACGGCGACGGCAGCTTCCCCTGTTCGCCCGGGCGGCAGCAGGCACAGCGTGTAGCCAAAGAGCGATTCACCGCGCGAACCGGGTGAAATGAAACGCTCGCAGGCCTCCCCTTGGCCGCCTCCCCAATCGCAGTCGTCCCTCGGGGATGGGCTCTGGCATCCGGCGGCGAGCACTGTGACCACCCAATGCGGGTCATCGAGATAATCGGCAAAGGCCCGCACCGAGAGGTGTTCGGCAATGAATGCCGTGATATCCGCTTCCGAAAGCCACGGCGGACAGGCATCTGGGAAGGTCTCTGCCGCCAACTCCGCCAGCTCCGCAGCCTCAGAAGGCTTGGCCGGGCGCACATGTACCGGAACCGGATGCTTGCACCCACGCAAAGCGAGGAAGCCGGATGCCGCAAGGGCTCGTCGCTCTCTTTTGTTCAGTGATGCCGTATCGAGCGCGCGAATCATGTCTGGGCGCCGCGACGCCGTCCGCGCAAGTGCTTGTTCACGCCGCCATCGGGCCACCGCGCCGTGATCGCCTGAGGCCAACACGCCAGGGATTTCCAAACCGCGCCAAACCGCCGGACGAGTATAAACGGGGTACTCCAGCAGTCCAGCGGCTCCGTGCGACTCCTCTACCAGTGACTCCGGGTTGCCGACCATGCCTGGAAGCAGACGCCCTACGGCCTCCACCAATGCAACAGCCGCCACCTCTCCCCCGTTGAGCACATAGTCGCCAAGCGAGTATTCGAAGACGGTTACCCCCTGCTTGGTGTAATACTCGGCGACGCGGGCGTCGATGCCCTCATATCTGCCGCAGGCGATGACGATATGCTCTGCGGCTGCCAGGCGTTCACAATCGCGTTGGGTCAGGGGGCGTGCCGAGGGCGTAGGGATGGCGAGCACCGTTGCGGACGGAACGGGCGTATGCGGCGCATCGTTCCCGCCGAGAAAATCGTCGAGTGCCTTTCCCCAGATATCGGCCCGCATCACCATTCCCGCGCCGCCACCGGCAGGGGTGTCATCAACCGTGCGATGCGGATCGTCGGTCCAGTCGCGCAGATCGTGGCACGCGACATCAAGAAGGCCTCTATTCTGTGCCTTTCCCACCAAGGAGAGATCAAGCACGGAGAAGAACGCGGGGAACACAGAGACGATATCGAAACGCATCAGCTCGCCGCCTCCTCAGCGGTTTGCTCGCGCTCCGGACCACTGCTATCAGTGCCCGCACTACGATGACTGCTCGAATCTGCCCCCGTGCCTTCCTCCCGATTGGCGCCGTGCTGATCGCTGCGGCCTCCGGTCGGATTCCGAGCAGTGCGCTGGTCTCCACCGACCGCTCCCGCCCCGTGCTCCGAGGGGCGGGGCCTGTCATGCCCATGGGAGTTCCGGGCGTCGTCGGCCGCACCTACAATGATCAACTCGTCGTCGGAGAAGAGGCCCGGCGGCGCGTCAACCACCACGCAACCGTCATCCAGGTCGACTTCGGTCACGATCTCACGCGCCATTGGCACGCGCGCGATAAGGCCGTCCGGCTCTCGAACCACCAACAGGTCTTGTGCCGGCATCGGTTCGAGGCCGATGACCTCACCAAGTGTGTATCCCTCCGGGTCAAGGACCTCCAGCCCTACGAGCTCATGCGCATACCACGCGTCGTCTTCCTCAATTTCGTCTTCGTCGGTTTCCACGGTGAGCTTTACGCCACGGATCTGCTCAGCGGCGGTCCGGTTGTGGCACTCAACAAAAGTTGCGTACGTCGCTCCCTTGTACTGGCGTGTACGTTCAACGGTCAGCGGTCCAACTTCCGCAGGGTCGGTTTCCAACATTGTTCCAGGAGCGAGCCGGCGCTCCGGGATATCCGTGCGCACGTCAAGCCGTACCTCGCCTTTAAGGCCGTGCGCAGCCCCAATGACTGCTACCGTCAGTTGCACTGTTTTTCACTCCCTTTGATCCAGACCCGGCCATCGCAGGTTCTACCCTGGATTACCCGTCACACGCCTGGCCTAATGCCGTTGCGGCTGCAGTATTCGTACTGCTGATGTCATAGCGTTCGGCAGCTGCACCAGAAGACGCAAGCTAACAGGACGCAATGCTCTGCGCGGTTTCCACACGTGGACGACACCCACACACCGCACTGCCATAGTATTGACTCCTATCATGGCGGCATTTGCATCCTGATTCCTGCTCCGGTAGCACCTCAGAGCGTTGCAGACCCACGGCAGACGCCCGCGCGACGGCGTGGTTTCCCCAAACCGTTCGCCTGCCAAATCCATCATGCCGCTACACGTAAGGGGCCGACCCGCACATACATGCATCGGGTCGGCCCCTTACCGATATGAATCAGTCCTCGTCGGTTTCGACGACGTCAATACGCACCGATCCCTTAGAAGACAGTGCGCTGGTCACGGTACGCAAGGCTTTGGCGGTGCGTCCACCACGCCCGATGACACGCCCCAGGTCATCCGGATTCACACGGATTTCCAACAGCTCGCCGCGACGCGTGCCGCGGGATTTCACGTGCACGTCATCGGGATTATCCACGATTCCGCGAACCAGATGCTCTAGAGCTTCGGCGAGCATCAGGCTTCCTCCTCAGTTTCCGCCGGCGCG
Source organism: Actinobaculum sp. 352 (assembly GCF_003957265.1). Taxonomy (NCBI): domain Bacteria; kingdom Bacillati; phylum Actinomycetota; class Actinomycetes; order Actinomycetales; family Actinomycetaceae; genus Actinobaculum; species Actinobaculum sp. 352. The sequence goes on from NZ_RQSN01000004.1 coordinate 45,297, forward strand.
TCCTGCGCTCCGGACTGCTCCGCGGAGTCCGCTTCGGCTGCGGCCTTTGCCTCTTCCTCGGCCTTCGCCTTGGCTTCGGCGGCAGCGGCACGGCGCTTCTCCGCTTCGTTCTGCACCGACTCGGCAGCGGACTTACGGGCCTCTTCCGGATCAACGGTGTCCTTGACCTTCAGACGGCCACCGCTGTCCTTGATGCCCTTGAACTTCTGCCAGTCGCCGGTCACCTTGAGCTGCGCAAGTACGGGTTCGGTCGGCTGGGCGCCGACGGACAGCCAGTACTGCACGCGCTCCGAATCAATATCAATTAGCGAGGGGTTCTCGGTGGGATGGTACTTCCCGATTTCCTCGATGACGCGCCCGTCCCGCTTCTTCCGGGAATCAACGACGACGACGCGGTACTGGGGTGCACGGATCTTGCCCATGCGCTTGAGACGAATCTTGACTGCCACTTGTGCGGTCACTCCTACTTTCTAAATTGAAGTGGACGCCCGCCCGACCCGGTGGGAGTCGCGCCAGTCGGTGTCCGAGACACGCACGCACGGGAAGAGAGGGCCCCGAGCGCTCGAGTACAAGGCTCAATTGTGCCAGATTTGCGCCACTGACGGCAATTGAACTCACGCCGATTGCGGGTGGACTCGCCCACAGCGCACATCCAGCATTCCGTACCTCTGGCTTCCAGCGTTCCATACCTTCGGCTGCAGGCGTCCTCTCCATGGTGTGCCCGCGGGGACAAACACGTTCCGCATGCATGAAGGTCTGGGCTCACCACCGACAACGAGTAGCGGCGTGATCGCACACGTTTCGCGTGCAAGAAGGTCTGGGGGCTTCTTCAGTCTGCCGGGAATGCGCTCCCCACCCGTCGGGACTACCGGTACAGGTCTGCCGGTTCCCCGTCGCAAATGAAAATGCTCCCCGTCCATCGGGGCGACGCGACAGACAGGCGCCTCCGCCTTTCATCAGGGAAACGCTCACTTCGGCCGGACGAACAACAAGTGGCCCAAGCCACGAACATCTGCTCGCCAGATTCCCCGAACAGCCCGTGGCCGCTCCCCGAACATCGTGCACTTCGGCGCATTTCGCTGCGGGCCTTGGATTCCTCTCCCCGCGCCCATAAAAATAGACCCGTGACATCGCCAAACGCTTTCACGCACGCCAGGCTTCTACGCTTCGCCTGGCTGTCTGTGGGCACAGCACTTGCTACCATCGCGTTGAAAACGGGCGCCTACCTACTCACCGAGTCGGTCGGACTGCTCTCCGACGCCGCAGAGTCGGTCGTGAACCTCGTGGCAGCACTCGTGGCGCTGTTGGCACTGAAACAAGCAGCAAAACCGGCGGATTCGCGTTACCCCTATGGTCGTTCCAAGGCGGAATACTTCTCCTCCGCCGTTGAGGGCGCGATGGTATTAGCGGCGGCGGCGTTCATCATCGTGGCAGCCGTGCAACGGCTCTTCGCACCCCACCCCTTGGAGCGCGTTGGTATAGGTATGGCTGTGTCCATGACTGCCGCCATCGTCAACGCGATCGTCGGCGTCGTCTTGCTGCGCGCTGGAAGACGCTACGTCTCCCCCACGCTGCGTGCAGATGGAATGCATCTGCTCACCGATGTCGTCACCAGTGCCGGTGTGCTGCTCGGAGTTGCCCTTGTGGCGGCAACGGGCTGGGACGCCCTCGACCCCATCGTCGCGTTGCTCGTGGGACTCAACATTATTATCACCGGCGCACGCATGGTCCGCTCCTCGCTCTCCGGACTGATGGATGTAACCCTTCCGGAAGAACAGAACCGCGCCATTATTGGCATCCTGCAAGCGCATACGAACAGTGAGATTCGTTTTCATGGGCTGCAGACCCGCGCGGCTGGCCACGACGCCTTCGCCAACGTAGACCTGCTGGTTCCCGGCATTTGGTCGGTGCGGCGTGGCCACGAACTGGCCGAGGATCTCGCCGACGAGCTTCAGGCGGCGGTTCCGAACCTGCATGTGCTCATCCATGTGGAGCCAATTGAGGACCCCCGCTCATATGACGACATTCCCGACGGCTACGTGCCCCTGGGCGACGCGGGAACTTACCAGCCGCGCGACCCCGTGGGTCCGCATGAAGGGCATATGCAAGCCGACTGAGAGGATACACCCACCGGTCTGCGACGGACTATGGTTTATCGACGTCGCCCGCCATTGCCGCGTTATCATCATCCCGCCAGCGGAGCCAATCTACACACGCCCGTCAGGCGCTACGGACGGAGCGGCAAATCTGGTAGGAGCGAATCGTCGAGTCAGCGTGGAAGTCACGGTACACCTATGGTCCCATAACAACAGTTGTATGGTCTCACAACAGTTGACTACACCTCAGGCAGTCCGAGCATTTGCCGCAGCCATGCCCGTTCACTCAGATTCTGTGCACACGCGATTGATATCATTCCTCGCCGGTACACATCATCGAGTTCACTTTCCCGCAGCGGCCGCTCGCCGTCGAAGAAGAAGCTACGCGGTGCCTCCAGGAATTCGAGTCGTCGCCGCAAGACGGCCTTCCTCTCCTGCGGGTCGGGAAGCTGGGACAAGAAAGCAAGGATCGTCATGAAACGCGTGATGTCGGTGATATCGGTGCCGTCTGCATCCCGTAGCCGCTCATGTAGGAACCTCCGCCCCGCGTCGGTGATTCTCAACTCTTGGCGGGTGACGCCGGTTTTCCCTTCCACCCGGTGCCGCGTGAGAAGACCCTCACTGCGCAGCCGCTTGATCGCCGGATACAGGCTTCCGTCACTCAGATTGCGAGAATAGCCGGACAAGCCCATGATCCTCTTGCGCAGCTCGTAGCCGTGCATGGTTTCTTCCGCGAGAAACCCGAGAATCATCAGCGTCAACATGCTCTTATGCTACTAGTGCACACGGCTGCTCCCTCACCGAAGACATGGAAATTGATGAGTGCCTCGTACCCGCATGAGTCATACTTGATGAATGAGCATTCTCCGGTGCATACGCCGCCGCGCAGTCGAACCTCGCCGCAGCAGTGGTCTGACTCGAATCCTCGCACTTACCGCAGCCACAATCGCATGTTATGTACTGGTTGCCTGCACGGCGGCCAGCCCGGTACCCGAGATTCGCACCTCCGCCGGGGCGCCGGCACCCTCGCCCTCGTCGGGTTCCTCTCCTGCCAGGCCTGCAACGCCGCTTAACACTCCGCTGCGTGGAGTCACACTGGATACCCTGGACGATATCGATGCGTCCGTCGCCGTCATTGGCGACAGCACGGCAGAACTGACGGTGCGCGTGGTCTTTGATCTCGATACGTCCCTCGCCGAGTACACGCATGCCTTGGAACAGCTTGATCCAGTCGCCCAAATCATGATGCAAATCGCCGACTCCTCGGAGCTCGCGGACATGAGCGCGGGGGACGTCACTGCACGTACCGAGGCCGCCATAACGGCCTTCGGGGAGCACGTCGATATCTGGGAGATCGGAAATGAGGTCAACGGCGCATGGGTCGGTACGTCTCCGGCAGAGATTAACCCCAAGGTGACGGCCGCATATGACGCCGTCGTCGCCCACGGCGGACGTACCGCGCTGACCTTGAACTATTGGCAGTCATCACGATGCTACGACCATGGCTGGGAGGATACTCTCGACTACGCAGCCACAGTCAATCTGGATGTTGACTTCGTTTTCCTGTCTGTCTACGAAACGGCCTGTTCACCGGCACAGCAGCCTACAGCAACGGAGTTGGCCGAGACCTTGAACGAGCTGGGGGCACTATTCCCACAGGCCCGGCTCGGTATCGGAGAAATAGGTGCGCAAGGTGCCGAAGATGGTCTGCCCAAGGAGCCGACGATACAGGAGAAAACCGCTATCGCCGAGCGCTACTACGGGATGAATGCGGAGTTGAGCGAGGCTGTTGGCGAACGCTTCGTCGGCGGGTATTTCTGGTGGTACTACTACCAGGATGCTGTGCAAACCAATGGCTCCGACTCACTGCGCGAAACCCTTGACAAGCTGACGAGTTCACTGTAAACGTTACCCTTTCGAATCTTGCCCCACGGGCCAGGCGCCTGCACTCTGCCGTGGACCGCGCCGCTACGTGACGGGGTGTCCCCCACGGGCCGGCTTGGTCGTCTTAGATGGCCTGCGACGCGGTCCCGGTACGCACCGGCCCGAGAACATAACCAAGCAGAGCACCGGACCAAGCAGAGCACCGGCGCGCGCAGGTATCGAGGACGCCAGCGCGCGGCCTGCGACGCTCACCGAGCAGAGGCATCCCGGCACCATAATTCCATCCCGTACGTCCAGCCCCTCGCATTGCGTACGCGCCGTCCTTACCCCGCGGTGAGACATCTGTCCAGTGCCCGCGAAGTGAGACACCCGACCGATTCGTCTTGGACCGCGCCGCGGAAGAGCATACGATCAACGTAGTCCGTTTCACACCGGATGCTCGGGCACGGTCCGCGAGTGCAAGATGACGCAGGTGCGGGATGATATCCACCCCCGGCTGCTAAAATGCGGCGCAATATTGCGCGGTTCGCGGGCCTAGCGGTGGCACACCACGGCCGCTGGAGGCCGGGTATTCGGGTTCCACGGCACACAATCTAAATTTGAGGTTTCATGTCCGTTCTTCCACGATTCAATAAAACCAAGCGCCGCACGGCGCAGACCCTATCCTTTCTCGCCCTGTTGGCCGTTTTGACCGGTTGTGGTGCGAATTCCAATTCGCCGGGAGGAGGTTCCGTTGGTGGCGGCGAAGCAAGCCTTGTTCTCCCCGATCTATCCGCTGCAACCAGCGCCGTTGGCATCGGCGGTCGAGCGCTACTCTACGGCGCCATCGTTGTCTGCCTGCTCGGCCTTGGCTTCGGGCTGGTCACCTTTTTCACGCTCCGTAAGCAGGCTGTACACAAGTCGATGCTCGACGTCGCCGAACTCATTTATTCGACCTGCAAGGCCTACCTGCTGCGTCAGGGCCGCTTCCTTCTGATTCTCTGGGTATTCATCACGGCGGTAATCGTCGTCTACTACCGTGCACTCGTCGGCTTCGGATGGGGCCGTGTCCTCATCGTCATCGGCTTCAGCCTGCTCGGCATGGGCGGGTCCTACGCGGTGGCGTGGTTCGGCATCCGCGTGAACACCTTCGCCAACGCTCGCACGGCCTTCGCCTCCCTGCGCGGCAAGCCCTACAACGTGCACCGCATACCGCTCTCCTCCGGTATGAGTATCGGCATGGTGTTGATCAGCCTCGAACTGGTGATGATGCTCGTCATCCTGCTGTTCCTTCCCTCCGACGTCGCCGGCGCCTGCTTCATCGGCTTCGCCATCGGAGAGTCGTTGGGTGCCTCGGCGCTGCGTATCGCTGGTGGCATCTTCACAAAGATCGCCGATATCGGCGCCGACCTGATGAAGATCGTGTTCAAAATCGATGAAGACGACCCGCGTAATCCTGGCGTTATCGCCGACTGCACGGGCGACAACGCGGGCGATTCGGTGGGCCCGTCCGCCGATGGCTTTGAAACCTACGGCGTCACCGGCGTCGCCTTAGTTACCTTCATCCTGCTAGCGGTAGAGAATCCGGCTCTGCAGGCCACCTTGCTCGTGTGGATCTTCACCGTGCGCGCCGCCATGATCCTTGCCGCGTGGGCCGCCTATGCCATCAACGGTGCATGGGTGAAGGCGAAGTGGGGTAATGCGGACCGAATGAACTTCGAAACCCCGCTCTCCACCCTCGTGTGGTTGACCAGCGCGCTCTGCGTTGCCTTCACCTATGGCATCACCTGGGTCATCCTCAGTGATCAGCCCGGTGGACTGTGGCTGAAGCTCGCTACCATCATCACCTGTGGCACCCTCGCCGGAGCACTGATTCCGGAGCTGGTGAAGGTCTTCACCTCGACGAACTCGCAGCACGTACGCGAGACCGTCAAGTCCTCGCGGCAAGGCGGCGCGAGCCTGAATATCCTCTCCGGCGTCGTCGCAGGAAACTTCTCCGGCTACTGGCTTGGGATCACGATCCTCGGCCTGATGGGTGGCGGTTTCCTCATCTCCCAGGCCGGACTCTCCGAGTTCATGATCGCCCCGGCAGTCTTTGCCTTCGGCTTGGTTGCCTTCGGCTTCCTCGGAATGGGACCAGTCACCATCGCGGTCGATTCTTACGGGCCGGTCACCGACAACGCCCAGTCCGTGTACGAGCTTTCGCGAATCGAAGAAATTGACGGGATCGATGAGGAACTGCGGCGTGACTACGGCATCGACCCGCGGTGGGAACGTGCCAAGCTCATGTTGGAGGATAACGACGGCGCCGGCAACACCTTCAAGGCGACCGCAAAGCCGGTGCTGATCGGCACAGCCGTCGTCGGCGCAACCACGATGATCTTCTCTATTATCATCGGCCTGACCGATCATCTGACCACCGGCTTGGAGAATCTCTCGCTGCTGCATGCACCCTTCCTCCTTGGCCTCATCGCCGGAGGCGCCGTCATCTTCTGGTTCTCCGGGGCCTCCATCCAGGCGGTTACCACGGGTGCCAACCGTGCTGTTGCATTTATTCGCGACAACATTCACTTGGACGCTTCCGCCGAACGGGCCAGCACCGAGGATTCCCGCCGTGTGGTGGATATCTGCACCCAGTACGCGCAACGGGGCATGCTGACCATCTTCCTCGCAGTGTTCTTCATGACGCTCTCCTTCGCCTTCGTGGAGCCGTACTTCTTCATCGGCTACCTAATCTCGATTGCGATCTTTGGCCTGTACCAGGCGATCTATATGGCGAACGCCGGTGGTGCCTGGGATAACGCCAAGAAGGTGGTGGAAGTTGACCTGCACATGAAGGGCACCGCTCTGCACGATGCGACAATCGTGGGTGATACGGTAGGCGATCCCTTCAAGGACACCTCCTCGGTGGCACTCAACCCGATTATCAAGTTCACCACGCTCTTCGGCCTACTGGCCGTTGAACTGGCAGTGAGCCTGACTGGGCAGGGATCGGCCACGCTCGTGCATATCCTCGCTGCGGTGTTCTTCCTGATCTCCGCTTTCTTCGTCCATCGGTCCTTCTATGGCATGCGTATCGATTCGTCCATGCCGCAGGCCGGTGACACCGACGACGGCGACGCCGTCGCGTCCGTTTCCTCCGGTATGTCCGATAGGGAGAAACTATGAGAATTGCAATTAAATGGGACGACGTCGTCGTTGACCCGCAGGGGCACATTGCCGGGCATGCTGCCGGTGACACGCTTGTTCGGCGGCTTGTGCGCGTATTCGACCATCCGATTGTGATTGGCCCGGCATCACGTCATTGCGACGACTTCGACGTGCTTCCACTGGAACTGGTGGATGCCCGCGACGTCGTGGTCATCAACATGGATGTTGTGGACTCGCCACAGATTTGGCGCGTGCTCAGCAAACAGAATGTGGAACCGCGCATAATGAACTTCGTGTGGTGGCCGGTTCGGCCCGATGCGCCGACGGTCCGCGCCGCCTCGGTGGCGCTGTCCTGCACCCTCTTCCCCACCTTCGCAAACTCGGAGCGCACGGCTACCGAGGTTCGCGAGACCATTGGGAAGTGGACCGTGCAACCACTATCGGAGCATGCACGCCTCGGCTGGGTGAACCTCGGCTTCCGCCTCGATCACATCCAGCCACGCCAGCCCAGCGACCTCCCGATCGTCTTGTATCCGGCCATCTACCTCTCGCGCAACAAGCGCCCGGATGTGTTCTTGCAAGTAGTCGATAAGGTACGTCGGCGCATTCCGCTCCGGGTGGAGATGCGCCTGCACGAATCGCATCTGGTGACCGAAGAAGCCATGGATATCTCGCGGCACGACTGGGTGTGGCTCGGCCCGCTCACCGCTACCCGCAAGTCCTACTGGGAAGCCTTGGCACATACCACGGCATTCCTTGCGACGGCGGAAAACGAGTCCTACGGCATGCTGTACGTGGAGGCGCTCGGCGCCGGGGTGGTCGGCGTGCTTCCCGATCACGAATGGGCACACGCCCTGGTACCGGAGGGGTATCCATTCTTCTACCATGACCTGCACGAGGCCGAGGAGATGCTCACTCGCGCCTTGCAGGACCCGGATGCCTGTAGGCAGGAACTCGATGCCTGTGCCGGTGGCTCCTTCGCCAGTTGGATCGCCGATCATCATTCCGACGACGCTTTCGACAAAGCCGTGGTGGCCCGTGTCGACGAATGGTTCGGAGGCACTAAGTAGGGCCGTGTGACAGCGCGAGGGGCGATCACTTGTGGTGGCGACCGCCCCTCGCCGTCCTGTTGCCCCTGAATCGGTCGAGGTGTGGGGTTCACTCACACCGCCCTCACCAACAACTCACTGCCCACATTCACTACAATCGGCGACTCTCACGGGCAGTTCCAGATGAGGCACCGAATCACTTTCACGGGCACCTGAGATGAGTCTCGTCGAGGCCTTGACTTGGTTACTGCGTATAGGTACCCTGAAGGTGATCCTGTACATGCAGGGCACATGAGAGGCAAATGACGCCTCAGACAACAGCATACGAAGGGAACAACGATGTCTACTCGGATGTCCGTCACTCGTCTTTTGACTGGCACTGCCCTAGCCCTTGCCATGGTTGCTGGCCCAGCGGTATCGGTCGATGCCGCGATTGACAACAAGTTGAACGTACATGCCTCAAACAAGTTCGATGGCATACCACCCGACACAGTGGTTGTGGATGAAGGCGGCTTCGACCGAATCGAAATCATACCAAACGGGGCGACGGAGCCCGCCGCAAACGGTAGGCCATTACCTGCCGCAGCCTGGGCGCGCGGAGGAAGCTGCACTGCACCGGCCGGGCGTCAGGTCACGTGCAAAGACAGCACGGGCTACATTGTCAAACAGGGTCCAAGATCGAAAATGACGCTCGGCTACAGTTGGTCGGTCGCTTGGTTTTCGAGTAGTAACGCCAACGTCATCGGTCGTGGTTTCATCAACGGTAAAGAAACCTGGCGTGGAGGCGGCAACGCTAAGTCCGGTAAGTTCTCAGTCCCTTGGTACGCAGAGAAGGGTTTTTCGATCATGGCAGTCAAGAAAGTGAAGGTTCGCTCGATGAATCCGCCCGCTGGCGTTGTTGTGCACTGGAGTTGAGTCACGGTGCGCAAGTCGTTCATCGCACTGTCGCTAGCTCTCCTAGTGCTCAGTTCTGGCTGCGCTCAACCTGAGCAGAGCAAGGCAACTCGTAGCAATATCAAGGATCCTCCCTCCTGCACGAGGAAGCTGGAGGTCGCCGCCGAGTTGGCAATCCCGGGAGAAATATCTGGTTTCGACTGTTACGACACAGATAACAACCTCGAGTACTTGTTCCGAGAGTCGCATGATCAGACGATCTTGGCGATGACCAAGGGCACATGGATCTCCACCCCAGATTCACCACTTTTCATACTAGAAGGCGATGGATGGTTCGTGCTCGCGAACAAAGATAACAGCCTCGCAATGGAGGCAAAAGGAGTGGTGAACAAAGGTGCATTCGTGGAGTTGGTGAACAATGTGGAGACCGATGACACGGACCCTGCCCACTACGACAGTGAGACATGCTCACAGTTCGCTTCTGCCCTCATTCACGCCTTCGCCTTTGAACAGGAACCGCTGCCAGAGAATCTCTCGTCCGAAGCCCGAGAGATCATTGAGGACGACTATGGTGTTTTAACTGGCGATGCCTCATTCAGGGCTCTTGATCCCGATTCCCCGGATGCGCGTATCATTCTCGGTAACAACTCGCAAAGGATCAACAAATTCTGCGCCCAAGGAGGCGAGATCTTCAATGGCATTGGATAGCTACACACTTCGCGCGGTGAGCAACCGCCTTTACGCCATTGCGGCCTGCCTGTATCTCTTGTCCTTTCTGTCGCGGACCGCCCTCATGGCCGGGGCCCATACTCCCGAACTGGAGAGATTCAGCAGACCCTTGGCGGGCGCCTTGCAGTTCCTCGTACAGGAACTGCAAGCATTCACCCCACCTGCAGTGGCCACGGTCTGCCTCGTTGCAGCATTCATCTGCCGACCAACACTAACTCGTATCCTGGACTTACAGGCAGAAGATGACTGACCGCAAGGCTGCACCGCAGTTAGCTAGTTCGATGTCTGCTACTCCCCTAGGTGTACTGACCGGGGAGGCTAGTTAACCGGGTGACGGGTGGTAGGCAGCCGCACGCGGAATGGGGTCGGTGGTGATTATAGTCATGGAGCCACTGGGCCAACGCGTTTCTGCGTTCTTCTTCGGACGGGTAACGCCGGGCCGGTGTTCTCTCTGCGGGTCCTATATGCGACCCGCAGCGCCAGTGGGTGGACGCACCGCAAGTTGCTGCGGTGTCCAAATCCCGTCCAAACGACGAAAGACTTGATCAAGTCAATTTAAAGACTGGCGGAATCATGCGGATTTCGCGCGTCACCGCGACGGGGAGACTTTCGTTTGGACGGGATTTGGACAGATAACCCGTGCACACCCGTGGCAAAGACGCAGTCCCGCCCCAAGCACCCGGCGGAACTCCACCTGCGCTTGGGGTCTGCCGCGCAGTCGCGCCCCAATCACTCGGCGGAGCTAGTCCAGCCCCGCCTGCGCAAGCCAGTCCTTGGCAATGCTCGCCGAGGTTGCCTGCTCATTGACGCTGCGGGTATTCAGAGCGACCAACGTCTCCTGATCCAGCCGGGCCGATATCTCGTTGAGCAGCACTGCGGCGTCGTCGTCAACCTTCGTCGTCACTAGTGGGACGACGTTCTGCGTCAGGATAAGACCCTCCGGGTCCTCCAGAATCACGAGGTCATTGGCGGGAATAGCCGGATCGGCACTGTAAATATCAGCGACCTGCACATCACCGTTGCGTAAGGCATCCAGAGTGAGGGAGCCACCGTAGTCGTTGATCGGGGTCACCGCGATATCCACGCCGTAGACTTCCTTTGCGCCGGTCGGACCGTAGGGCCGTCCCTCGAACTCGGCATTAGCGCCCAGGGCTACGGGTTGCTCGAGCTTTGACAGATCACCAATCGCCGTGAGGCCGTACTCGTCCGCAGTCTCGCGCGTTACCGTGTAGGTGTCCTGGTCGGATGCATCCGCGAGATCAAGAATACGCAAGCCCTCCGGCAGCGCCTCGTCCAGTGCGGTACGAATCTGCTCCGGCGTCGTCGCCGTTGTGCTGCTGTCGTAGTACTGCAGCAGATTTCCGGTGTACTCGGGGATAACATCCACGCGGCCTGCTTCCAACTCCGGAATGTAGACTTCGCGGGATCCGATCTGATACTGACGGTCCACGGTGTAGCCGTGTGCCTCAAGATGTTGGGCGTAGATCTCCGCGATGATCTCATTGGAATAGCTCGCCTGCGAACCGATGACGATCGTGCCGCTAGGCGCGGCGGACTGGCTGTCCCGGCCCGTCGGATCGCTGGAGGAGCAACCTACAAGAGCGAGGCCCGCCACCGCGAGACTCGCAATAACTTTGATTCGCCTTTTCATGTGATCTCCTGTCATTGTGCGAATTCAGTAAAACTGGGAAGAGTCGATATCTGCTGCCCGTGGCCGCTGTGCCCTCCGATGTCACTTCGGGAAGAGTCACGCCTACACCCGGCGGCATCGCCTGCTCGTAAGGCACCGGTTGGTGGGTGAATCGTAAGGCACCGGTCACGCCCCGCACACCCAGCGAGTACACGCGCGACACCGCGTAGCGCAAGCAGGTGTGCTCGTACGTTCGGCCGGTTGGTACCGTTCATGAGGAACGCACACCCCATCGAACCAGACGTTCCCCGAACGCGAAGCATGCATCGAGAACGACGGCGAGGATCATCACGAGAATCGACGCCGCCAGCATAAGCGTGTAGTTATAGGTGTTGATAGCCGGGAACAAGAAGCGGCCCAAACCGCCTCCGCCCACGTATGCCGCCAGGGTTGCGGTGGCGACCACCTGCAGGCACGCCGAGCGGAGCCCGCTAATCAACAACGGTAGGCCGAGCGGGATCTCCACCCGTGTAAGCACCTGCCATTGCGACATTCCCTGTGCCCGCGCGGCATCAACCGTGGTGCGATCCACATTCTCCACTCCGGAATATGCTCCCGCGAGTACGGACGGTGTTGCCAAAACGACGAGCGCGGCCAGTGGAGCGACCAGTCCGATTCCGACGACGACGCCGATAAGCGTCAGAATTCCGAGCGTCGGCAAAGCTCGCGCCGCTCCAGTTGATGCCACGACGATCCCGCGTCCGCGGTGGAAATGTCCAATCGCATACCCTATCGGAATACCGATAAGGGCTGCTATCCCAAGAACCAGCACGGTGTAGAGCACATGTTCACCCATGCGCGCGAGGATGCCCGTGTCGCCGTAGCGGTTCGCGGGATCTGCAATCCACTGCAGGGCTTCCATCAGGTAGTTCATGCCGCACGCTCCCATCGCATGAGAAGCCTTCCGGCAAGAACCAACGCACCGTCAATAAGAAGAGCAAGAGTAACGGTCAGCACTATTCCGGCAAGGATTTCGGCGGTGATTCCCCGGGCTATCCCGTCGGTGAAAAGCATGCCGAGATTCGGCACGCCCAGCAGGGCGGATACCGTCACCAGGCTGACCGTGGATACGGCGACCACGCGCAGGCCCGCAAGCAGCGCCGGCCCTGCCAATGGCAAGTCGACGGCGAAGAAGCGATGGATCGGCGAGTACCCGGTGGCCGTTGCTGCCAGTTTGGTAGAGAGGTCCACCGCCGTAAACGCGTCCGCCGCCGAGCGGACCATGAGCGCCACGCCGTAAAGGGTCATGGCTATAACCACATTGACCCTGTCGCGGATGGTGGTGCCGACGATCAACGGCAAAACGATAAACATCGGCAGGGAGGGGATGGCATAGATGAGGCCGGCTGCCCCGATGAGGAATGAGCGCAGACGGCGTAATCTGTTCGCCAACACGGCGATGGGCAGGGCGAGAACGAAACTGAGAATAATCGCGGGAACGCTCAATACGAGGTGCGAGAGCGTCCGCTCCCCCAGCATGGGCAGGTTTGCGATAATCCAGCTCACCGGGGTTCCTCCACACGAGGCTGCGCCGGACCGGGTTCCTCCGGAGGGGTTTGCTCACGGTGGCCTTCCCCCGGACGGGGCTCCTCCAAGCGGCCGACGACGCGGCCTGTCCCATCGAGCACGATAGGCGCGCCACCGGTGCTCTCCACGTGCAGGCTGCTGTTGCCTCCACGGCTGATGAAGCGGGCAACAAAATCTGAGACGGGCCGGGCGACAAGATCGTGCGGTGTGCCGATCTGCTCCACAATTCCACCCGTGGAGAGCAGAACCACTTGGTCGGCCAAGGTGAAGGCCTCGGAGATGTCATGCGTGACGAAGAGGATGGTTTTACGCAGGCGCGACTGCAGATCCTGTACAAGTTCTTGCAGGCCGGCGCGAACAATCGGATCGACGGCGCTGAAGGGCTCGTCCATCAGAAGGATATTCGGATCGCTGGCGAGCGCCCGAGCCACTCCTACCCTCTGCCGTTGTCCACCGGAAAGCTGGGCCGGGTAGCGCGATGCCAGATCGCGGTCTAGTTCGACTGCGTCCATAAGATCGAGGGCGCGAGCACTGGCTTCGGGCTTTGAGGCACCGTTCAGGCGCGGCACCGTCATAATGTTGGCGAGTACCGTTCGATGAGGCAACAGGCCGGACTCCTGCATGACGTAGCCGATCCGCCGTCGCAAATGTACGGGCTGAAGGGTGGCGACATCGTCGTCGTCGATCAGAACCCGGCCAGCGCTGGGGTCAACCATGCGGTTGACCATACGCAACAGCGTAGTCTTCCCACTCCCAGATGTCCCGACAAGCGCGGTCACCGTATGAGACGGGATGGTGATACTGACATCGTCGACGACGGTTGGACCGTTGCCGTACTGCTTGGACACGTGGTCGAATTGGATCACGAAGTGCTCCCATCGTTTCGCTTATCGTATGCTATACATCGATTCGATGTATAGCCCGAGGGAAGGAATCTCATGAACGAGAAGAATCTCATGCGCGATACCGAACCCGCGCAGGTTCCGCGCCTCATGCGGGCAGCGGTGTTGAGTGAGCCCGGCCCGGTCGAGAACCTCGTTGTACAAGATGTTCCTATTCCCTCCCCGCAAGAGGGGTGGGTTCGCGTGGCGGTGCGTGCCTTTGGCCTCAACCGCTCCGAATTGCACACCAGGCTTGGACTGGGAGAAGGCGTCTCATTCCCGCGAATCCTGGGCATCGAGGCCGTTGGCGTAGTGGATCTGGATCCTTCCGGCACCTACCGCCAGGGTCAGCAGGTGGCAACAATGATGGGAGAAATGGGACGGCAATATGACGGTGGGTACGCGGAATACACCTGCGTGCCGCTCGGCCAACTCATCCCCTTCCACTCCGAGTTGCCCTGGGATCAGATTGGGGCAGTGCCGGAGACTCTGCAAACCGCCTACGGAACGCTTCGAATCGGCATCGACCTGCACGATGGTAACCACTTACTGGTACGCGGCGGCACCTCGGCCTTGGGATTGGCCATCACCGCGCTGGCGAAACGGCAAGGCTGCACGGTGTATGCCACCACGCGGCGTCCGGAACGTTTGGAGCAGCTTGCGGCCTGCGGAGTTGATGTACCCCTGGTCGATGACGGCTCCATTGCGGATCAGATACGGGCGCTGCGCCCGGAGGGTGTTGACGGCGCCGTCGAGCTGGTCGGTACACCGACCCTGCGTGACACGCTGCGGGCGGTGCGAATACACGGCACAGCCTGCTTCACCGGAATGCTCTCCAATGCGTGGACGATTGACGGCTTCTACCCCATCGACTACATCCCGTACGGTGTGCGCCTGACATCGTATGCGGGCGAGGCCGCCGACCTGCCCGCTGCCGTCTTGCAGGATATCTTGGACGGCATCGCAACGGGAACGGTGACGCTCGGGCCGTATCACACCTACCGCTTGGACGAGATCCAGCAGGCGCATCGCGACATGGAGGAAGGTACGAGAGTTGGGAAACTGGTAGGGATGCCGTAGTCAACCACTGCCATGCGCAAGGCGCCACGAGTATAGTGGCGGCATGGCTCAATTGACTGTTTCTCTTCCCTCCTCCCTTCCGGATGACGTACTGGATGGTTTCGACGTGGAGATTGTCCGCTGGGATTTTGATGTGCCGGCACCACGTAGCGACGTCGACGTCGTCGTCGTGCCCGGTGGACGAGGCGTTTCCATTGTCAAGGAGTTGGAAGGACTACACCCCCGGCTTGTCCAGCTCTCCGCCATTGGCTACGACGGCCTAGTGGAAAACGCGCCCGCAGGAATGGTTTTCGCCAACGCTGCCACAGTTTATGAAACACCCACCGCCGAGTTGACACTTGGGTTGATTCTTGCCGCTGAGCGCGAACTGCCCCGGGTCGTCTTGGCGCAGCAGAACAACAATTGGGAACGTTTCTACGCTCGCGGCCTGGCAGATTCCACCGTGCTGGTTATTGGTACCGGCGGTGTCGGCCAGGCAATAATTGACCGGCTGCTTCCCTTCGAAGTGGATGTGATGCGCGTGGCGAGCCGAGAGCGCGACGACGAGGACGGCCATGTTTTCCCGACGGCGGCGCTGCCGGAGCTGCTGCCGCAGGCCGATATTGTGATTCTCGCAGTTCCGTTGAATGACGCTACCCGCCACCTTGTCGACGACGCCTTCCTGGCGGCTATGCGCGACGACGCTCTGCTGGTGAATATAGCGCGGGGACCGGTCGCCGACACCGATGCGCTGCTGCGGCATGTGGGGCGCCTTCGCTTCGCTCTGGATGTAACCGAGCCGGAGCCTCTGCCTGCGGACCATCCCCTGTGGAAGGCACCGGGAGTGTTGATCGCTCCGCACCTGGGTGGGCTTTCGGCTGCACAGTTCTCGCGTGAGAATGCCTTGCTGCGGCGGCAGATTGCGCATGTGCTTGCCGGAGAAGAACCGGAGAATATCGTCTACCGCAGTTGATACGCAGTTGATAACAAGGGCTGAGCGTTGATAACAAGGGCTGGGCGTTGATAACAAGGGCTGAGCGTTGATAGCGAGGGCTGAGCGTTGATCCCGGCGGTCAGGACGGTTGATCCCGGCGGCAACGAGGGCGACGACGATCAGGGCGCTGAGGCCAGATCCGGGTGTGGTGTCTGAGAGGCGACCACGGGAGGGTGACGATCGTGCCAAAACCGGCACAAGCCGATTAGTTCACGAATCGAGGTCCGCGCACAAAGTGCCGGGCGTAGCAAGCCATGACGCTTAGTCGATGGTGGGTATGAGGACGAAGACTTCAGGTGAGTTTTCGAGTCGGTCATCCTTGAAGGCCATGCCGGTGGGTGTGAAGTCTCCGGGGACTTGGTAGTACAACCAGCCCTCACCCGTCTCACCCTGTTCAAGCCAGATGACTTGCACGAGGTATTCATCGCCGTGGTAGCCTCCGACACTGACGTAGTGTTCATAGTATGTGCCTTTCGAGGTGCCAACGATGTGCCGTCCGACATCAACATACGGCGATGCTTTGTCGGGGTCGTTGTTGGTGATGCGGAGTTTGACGCCTACCCATTTGTGTCCTTCGATGACCACGGGGTGGTCGGCGGCGGTGAGGATGTCGTTCACATCAGGTGAGTATTCCAAGACTTCGACGGTCCAGCCACCGACTTCTGCTGGGCCGGTCACGGTCGGAGAAGCAGAAGGGGTGGGCGTCACGGTTGGCGTATGACCAGCCGTGGTCGATGGCGCCAATATTGTCGCCTGTGAGGAGGAAATTCCCACTGTTGGCGTGCCAGCTGGTTGCGTGCCAGCCGTGTCCCGTCCGGCGATGACGATCCCGGCGACCACCACCGCCACGACCACGATGCCGCCGATGAGCACCCAGACCCAGCCGTGTGAGTCCCGCCGGGTGGTGGGTGGTGTGGTGGTCGTCTGCGGCGTGCCGTTACTGTTCGTGTGCTGGCGCCTATCCGGGCCGCCGTTTCGCGGGAATGCCTGCGGGCCGTCGGTGGGTGGTGTGGTCATCGTGAGGGTCTTTCTGTCCGAATGTCGGGTTGTCGTGGTGTTGGTGGTGTCGCTCTTCGGGGAAGCGACGCGGCATGCGACCGGTGTGGTGCGTGGGTCGCTCTGGTGTTCTAGTCGGTGGTGGGCATGAGGATGAAGGTTTCGGGTGGGTCGTCGGGGTCGATGCGGTAGTCTTCGAAGGCCATGCCGGTGGGTGTGAAGTCTCCGGGGACTTGGTAGTACAACCAGCCCTCACCGGTCTCGCCTTGGTAGAGTCGCGGGACGCTGACAAGGTATTCATCGCCTTTATAGCCTCCAACGGTCACATAGTGTTCGTAGTATTTGCCTTTCGAGGTGCCCACGATGTGTCGGCCGAGGTCTGTGTATGCTGATGCTTTGTCGGGGTCGTTGTTGGTGATGCGGAGTTTGACGCCGACCCATTTGTGTCCTTCGATGACCACGGGGTGATCGGCGGCGGCGAGGACGTCGTTCACATTAGGTGAGTATTCCAAGATCTCCACCGTCCACCCACCAACCTGAGTCGGCCCGGTGACGGTGGGCGAGGCAGACGCGGCCGGTGTGGCAGTCTCCGTCGGACTGCTGCTGACAGTCGACGGCGTGGCTGCTGTCGATTGCGAGGAGGAGGCTCCCGGCATTGTCGTGCCAGCTGGGTGTGTGCTGGGCGTGTTCCGTCCTGCGATGATGATCCCGGCAACCACCACGGCCACGACCACGATGCCGCCGATGGCTGCCCAGGCCCAACCGTGCGGGCTCGGCCGGGTGGGCGGTGGTGTGGCTGGGTTTCCGGTCGCCTCGGGTGGTTGGCTGCTTGGGGCTGGTGCGAGTGGTGCGGTCATCGTGGGGGTCTTTCTGTTCGAGTCTCGAAATTGTCTTGTTCTCTTCTTGATGGTGGGGCGGTGCCAGGTTCGCATTCATGCGCGAGCTTATACAAGTCGATGCAGGGTTGAAACTCAGCAAGACTTGTACGAACATGCCAGCACGAGCCTCGGGTGTGCACGGCGGTCCGCACGCGTGTGTGCCCCTCGCGTCCGGGTTATCGTCTGCGAGGGGTCGAGGCAGTGTGATGCGTTGTGTCGGTCCTCGGAGGTGTCTAGTTGGTGGTGGGTATGAGGATGAAGGTTTCGGGTGGGTCGTCGGGGTCGATGCGGTAGTCTTCGAAGACCATGCCGGTGGGTGTGAAGTCTCCGGGGACTTGGTAGTACAACCAGCCCTCACCGGTCTCACCCTGGTAGAGTCGCGACACTTTCACAAGGTATTCATCGCCTTTATAGCCTCCAACGTCCATGTAGTGTTCGTAGTATTTACCTTCCGATGTACCTACGATATGGCGGCCGAGGTCTGTGTATGCTGATGCTTTGTCGGGGTCGTTGTTGGTGATACGGAGTTTGACGCCGACCCATTTGTGTCCTTCGATGACCACGGGGTGGTCGGCGGCGGCGAGGATGTCGTTCACATCGGGTGAGTATTCCAGGATCTCCACCGTCCACCCACCAATGTCCGCTGGCCCGGTCACGGTCGGAGAAGCAGACGCCGCCGGTGTGGCAGTCTCCTCCGGACTGCTGCTGACAGTCGACGGCGTGGCTGCTGTTGATTGTGAGGAGGAGACTCCCGGCATTGTCGTGCCAGCTGGTTGTGTGCTGGGCGTGTTCCGTCCGGCGATGACGATCCCGACAACCACCACAGCCACGATGAGGGCGCCGATGGCAGCCCAGGCCCAACCGTGCGGGCCACGCCGGGAGGCGGACGGTGTGGTAGTCGTCTGCGGCGTGCCACTACTGTTCGTGTGCTGGCGTATATCCGGGCTGCCGTTTCGCGGGGAGGCCTGCGGGCCGTCGGTAGGTGGTGTGGTCATGGGGTAGGGTCCTTGTCTTGTGATTGTCGTGGTGTTGGTGGTGTCGCTCTTCGGGGACTGTCTCCACTTATGACCGGTGGGCACCACTTGTGATCGGTGTGGTGCGTGGGTCGCTCTGGTGTTCTAGTTGGTGGTGGGTATGAGGATGAAGGTCTCGGGTGGGTCGGGGTCGGTGCGTTGGTCTTGGAAGCTCATCACGGTGGGGGTGAAGTCGCCGGGGACTTGGTAGTACAACCAGCCCTCACCGGTCTCACCCGGGTAAAGCTGTGGGACAGCGGAGAGGTATTCGTCGCCCATATAGCTGGCGGTCTCCATGTGGTGTTCGTAGTAGGCGCCGTTCGAGATGCCGATAATGTACCGGTCAAGATCAACATACGGATCGGCACGGTCTGCTCCATCATTGGTGATGCGGAGTTTGACGCCGACGTATTTGTGGCCTTCGATGTACACGGGCTGGTCGGCTGCGGCGAGGATGTCGTTAACATCAGGTGAGTATTCCAGGATTTCTACCGTCCATTCCCCGACCTGGGTGGGACCTGTGGATATTGATGCGGACGCAGATGCTGACGGCAGAAACAGGGGTGACACGGTCACTGTCGCCGTAGCGGTGGGCGTGTCGGGTACTGTCGTCCCACTAGATGTGGTCGAGGCTGTCGGTATCAGTGTTGGCGTGCCAGCTGGGTGCGGGTTGGCCGTGTTCCGCCCCGCGATGATGATCCCGGCGATGACGACGGCCACGACCACTAGGGCGCCGAGGAGCGCCCAGGCCCAACCGGGCAGACCACGCCGACCAGTGTTAGTGCGGGTGTTATTAGTCGGGGTGGGGATGTGCGGGTTGTTCTCGGGTGGTGGTGTGCTCATGGTGGGGGTCTTTCTGTTCGACTGTTTGGCTGTGATTCCTCTTGATTGTGACAGATTGGCGCGTGGCGCGCAGTTTCTGACGAGTTTTCATCACCGTTGTCGGGGTGCGACACACGGTGTGAGCTGCACAAACACTTTCAAACGTTGCCCGGCTGAGTGAGCGCGGGTCGTTATTCCGTGTAGACAGGGCTTGGTCTGCCCGGTAGAGTCTGTTGCATCACACGATTCTGGTCCGGGTATCGGGGTGGCTCACCGAGCATTCGCCCCGGCCGGGACACGAGACGAGAGGACAGCAGATGGCAAGCCGAGAGCAACGCGACACCTTGGCGCAGATCGCAACCTTCGACCCGGATGAAGCACAGGACTTGGCCACGGAGCTTGGCCGTGTGAGTCGTGGTTTTGAGGCGTTGCGCGTGAAGATTAATGGGATGTTGAATCCTGATGATTGGGGGATTCGGGGTGCGACGGCGGATGCGATGTTGTCGTCGTTGGAGTGGGTGCGTAACCGGCTGGGCAATCACGCGGATGATACGGAAGCGATGGGCAAGTCGGTTCAAGTGATCGCTGACGTGACGATTCAGGCCCGGGCGGCGCATAAGGAGATCAGCGCGGCCACCGAAGCATCGGATACTGCCTACAAGGTAGAGGTCGCCTCGATTGGCCTGGCAACTAGTACCGTCCCGTCCCCGGTCAATGCAGTCCTTGCCAATGGTGGCATGGAGCACGCCGCACAGGCGCATGAGGCTCGTGATAGTGGGTTTGAGGAGCGGGCGGGGCGGATGGTGGATTATGTGGGTGAGGAAGTCGACCGGGCGATTCGCATGCTCCCCAGGAGTGAGAAGGCGGCTCCACGCTCGTATGTGACCTACACGCCCTCGTCGCCGTCGTTGTCGGGTGTGGATTCGTCGGTGACGGGCCTGCCGAGCGATGGTGGGGCCTCCTATGCGGCCGCGATGGCGGAGGGCCGCCCGACAGACACGGACCCAGACGTGTCGGAGACGGGGTCTGTTGTTCCGTCAGTGGGTGCGATTGCTGCTGGTGTGGGCGTTCCTGGGAGTGCGGCGTGGATGTTTTCGTGGTATGCGGGTGAGCGTGTGGAGGGCATGGTGGGGACTCCGCAAGGCAGGATGATCCGAGCGGACTCGGCGGAAGCACGTTACCTGTATGGTCCGGGTGAGGGTGATTTGATGGACCGTGTCCGGGAAGCCGGACGCCTCTCCTTCCAAGACAACAACCCCTCGGGTGGTGCTGCTGGTGCTGCGGGAACAGCCGGTGCTGCGGCGGGTGTGGCCGGTGTGGCCCGTGGAGCGGCATCTGGTGTGCGGTGGAGTAATGCGCAGCAGATGGGTATGCGCCCCACACGTATCCCCCTGTCGGGCCAACCCCAACAAGGCGCAACCCGCGGCACAGGTGTAAGGGGCGGACAGGCCCAGCAGGCAGGCGCGCGTGGTACCGGTGGTGCGCGTGGCACGGGCCGTGGTACCGGTACGGCCGGCGTCCGGGGCGGTCAGGCGCAGCAGACTGGAGCCCGCAGCACAGGAGTCCGCGGCACAGGCGTAAGGGGCGGCCAGGCCCAGCAGACTGGCCGTGGCACAGGTGTTCGTGGTGGTCAGGTGCAGCAGTCTGGTGTGCGTGGTGCCGGGGGTGTGCGTGGTGCTGGTCGTAAGAAGAGGGATGAGCGGGAGCGGAGGTGGAGTCCGGAGGTGTGGTGTGCTATGCGTGGTCGGGAGGTTCCGGATCCGCAGGAAGAGGAGCGTCGCAAGGAGGAGGCGCTCAAGCGGTTGGATGCGGTGTGGTTGAGTCGTCATGGTGCGGAGAGTGTGCGTGAGCGTGAGCGGCGTGAGGCCGAGGAGGCTACTCGCCGGGAAATGTTCTCCCGGCCCCTGCTGTACTGGCGAGAGCCCCGCGAGAAGGGTGAAGGTCAATGACAGCTGTGCGTCGTGTTCACGCTGCCAGGTGCCTGTTTCCAGGTGTGAGCTTCACACCAGTTGCACGGCTGGTTGATCCGACCGTGCGGGGACGACCACCGTACGTGTGGTCGCGTGGGGTGTGCGGCATGCTGGTCTTGTGGCTTGATGGGTGGTGGCTATCCCGGGTGTGGGGTGGACGTTGACGTTGAGCATGGGCGTGCCTGGTCGACCGAACGGGTGGATCGAGGAGCGAGGAGAACTGCTGTGCGGCGGCCGTCGTTTTGGGCGGCGTAATAGTTCAGACAATGGCGAGATACTCTCAGGAATCTAGAGGGAAGGAGACGAACCAGTGAGTATTGAGTTTGATCGTGACGCGGTCGGGGTGCAGGCGCAGGCCCGGTGGGAGGATGCGGCGGAGTTTGGCCGGTTGACAGGGTTTGTGCGGGGTATGCAGGTACGCCGGTGTGTGTCACAGTTGCCGGCCCATGTGAGTTCGGCTGGTAGCAGCGAGTTACGGTCGGCGTTACGGGAGTTTAAGAACGATATGGAGGACGTGTTGGGTGAGTTTTCGGATACGTGTTCGATGCTCGGGTCGGGGGCCAAAGACGCTGCTGGCGATTTTGATGACTCGGAGAGGTTGAGTGCGGCGCAGTTTGAAGAGATGAACGCTCTATTGGGTGGAGGGCAGGACTTGTGAGGCACCACAGTGTGACTGGAGAACTGGTGCGGGGAAGAGTTCCGGGCAGGCCTGTGCGGCTTGTGAGGCCTGTGCGGCCTGATGGTGTGGCCACGCGTGTGGTTGCTGTGGTGTGTGGGGGTGTGTTGTGAAGGGTGAGGATGTGTTTTCGTTGCCGCCGGATACGTCCGGGGCGTGTTGTGAGGTGGCAGACCAGTTTGGTGGTGTGGGTGGTCAGGTACAGACCACGCAGGTGGCGATGATGTCGACCACGGGTGTGCCGGGCTGGTTGGGTGAGTCGGCGACGGCGTATCTGGATCAGGTGTGCCGGTTGAAGGGTATTGCGCAGGATGTCAGTGGCGTGTTGATGGATGTGGCCCGTCCGCTCAAGGAGTATGGGGAGAAGGTTCGGGAGACGAGAGAGTCGATCAAAGTCCTCTGGCAAGACTATGACGATGCGTATGCCGCCTACGAGAGGAAGATGCACGACTTGCAGCAGGAGCGGGTTGACTTTGCGCGGACGGGCATTGGCCCGATGTCGGATTACGATATCGACCGGGCGGAGCAGTCCTGTCAGGAGGAGTGGGAGGCGACTCAGGCAGAGTTGCGTCGTACCCATCAAGGGTATTTGGAGGCGTTGGATGAGCAGGCGCGAGTCATAGCGGTGCAGATCACAGCGATTAAGGACCGTCTGTTTGACATGTCGAAACCGCATGGCACGCGGGAGGAGATCGGTGTGAACCTGTTCGGCGATCTCGACCTGATCGCCGTACAAAACGAGATGAACCACGCCGCCCAGATCGCACCAGAAATGGCCGCCATCATCACCAACCCCAACCCCACCCCCGAAGACCTCGAAGAATTCTGGAACCAATACGGCGACGAACTCGGCAACCCCTTCGTCACCAACATGCTCCTCACCCACGTCTCAGCAGACGACATCCTGAACTTCTCCGTGCGCGTGGATGATGTTCTTGGTGATGGTGAGTTGCATGACGACATACTTCGCGGAGTCGGCACGACCATCGCTCTTGGTACCGGCGGAATGAACCTCGACGGAGACCACGTCGAGCAACAGGCCCTCCTAGAACAATACCGCGACCAGATCAACCTCAAGCCAGGACTGCCACTGACGACCCGAACGAACAGTTTCCTGGAGGAACTGAAAAATGCCGGTGACCGGGCATTTAGGATTCCGGATACCGCAAAGTCACATTACAACCCCTATATTCATACCTCTGGCGTTCCGGACCGGATCGGAGGTTTCGATCTGATCTCCCAACTGCTGGGCGAAGCTGGCCGCGAGAATCCGAATCTCACCCTCGGTTCGGGATTCTTCACCAGTACATCTGGCGAGGGGTTGTCCGTCGCCGAGAAAATGGTGATGTGGGACGCAGAGAGATTCCCGCATTCAGCTGCCGCAAACTACACGGATACAGACTCCTTGTTCAGCTCGGATGGGACCATGCGTGATCCGATGCATGCCATCTATACGCTCATGGACTGCCCCGAAGCCCTGGATCCGCAAATCCTGGACCAACAGGGAACGACGGCGGACCCCGTGTTGGCTGCGGCGGACCGAGTACGCTTAGATTCCGTGCAGGAGTTCCTGACGAGTACGACGCCAGCAGGTATGGATGTCAATCATGACGGCGTCGTCGATAGCAACGACGAGGCGATGGATATGACCCGGTACCTCACCGGCGGTCGCGTCTTGGCAGATCACTATTTCGGCTTCCAAGATGGCGGAGAACAGTTCGGCAAAGTGATTCAGCAGGCCTCCATGCCGGAACCTGCTCCAGACCGATCGCAGGTCAGCACGGAGGAATGGGAGGAATGGGATGCGCGTGATGAAAGGGCCACCCGTATAGCCGGGAATTTCCTCATCGGCTACCAGGATGGTCTAGACGTTCTCAACTCCACGGATGATATCGATGTTCCGAAGGATGATCTCGACGATAGCTACGTTGTGGACGGCGAGGATGTCTTTGGGAACACGAATCCTCATCTGCGCTGGTGGTCAAGCCTGATCTTGACACCCCATGTCGAGGGCCTAACAGATTCTCTAAAGGATCCGCTCTCTTCAGATGAGGAATTGGTCGTCGGTCCCGGCATCGGTGACCACCACACGTTTGCATTCTCCGGCGACGTGCGAACAAGACTGTTGGGTCATAACGGTTATTTCGTCGATATCGGGAACGACGCTCCCATGGAAGATGCAGGCGAGGATACAACGAACGGCAACGGGCGCAGGTCAGATCGCGCTCCGGCCGTTTATATCCTGCTCACGGCCGCACAAGCAGAGTCCATGCGTGATTTGAACGGGTCCTTGGACGGGACGATTAATTTCGATCTTGATCAGGTCATCGCACGTTGGACTCCATTGGAAGAGGCATTGTTCACCGCGCAGCCCGATGCGGAGGATCGGCAGAGCCAGTTGCTGGATCAAATGAATACCAACGAGAGGGAATTCCAAGAGAAGATCTTCGACCTACATCCAATCAAGTACTTACTTGACGATCCCGTGTTCGAATGGGCGTATGACGCTGCCGACACTCTCATTGTCGAGCCGACTCTCGATGCCATCTACCCCACCGATACGGTCACGCTCGGCAACCAATCGCTAGCGCACGGTGACCTGGAGACGCATCTGAAGGACGCCACCTACGAGGCCATTAGCACCCACGGCTCTTTTGAAAACGCCTCCCAGTCTCCAGCCGAATTCTGCGCACGAAACGATGCCAAGTACAGCTTTGTTGACGTTGACGGGTCGGTCCTGCCGTACCACGACATGAATGATGGTCAACGAAAAGCCTTTGACACGTATCTGCAAAGCGAGTCCAACACGCTCTACTACGATTCTGCAATCAATTCCGCGGGAGGCGCGATTGGTGAGGCCAATCGCGTTCACCACAATGCCTATTCCCAAACAGGCGCAAAACGGGACAGCTAATGACTATTGCTCGGTCTCTGCACCGCGGGAAAACCGAACGTACCGCTTTTCTTCTTGCCACCCTCTTGCTCCTCGCAACTGGTTGCTCTCCTGACGCTCCGGCGTCCAATGTAGTTTCGCCAACCGTGTCGGCGACTGCATCGGTACAATCAACCTTTGTAGCAGCGCAAGACGAAGCGGATGTGATGCGCGCAGAGATTCCGGAAGCCCTGACGGAAGTAGATACAGCTACGCCGGACTTCCTTGCCTCCATGGATGGCACCACAGGCTTCTCATCCGCAAGCATCCGCGCCTTGCGTTTCAGCCCTAGAACCATTGCAATGGATAGAAACATAAGGCGTGATGAGCCAGACACCTACGATCTCGACCTCCTGATCGGAACCCAGCTCGACAGTCTGTTGTCCGACAGTCGGATCAGTTCGTTTACTCTTCTTCCCGCCCGCACGATCGGTGGCGCACCCGCACGAGGCTACACCTACATCCGCATCTCCGACGGACTGCCAACCCGATACGAAGCATGGCAGGTAGGCAGGCGTGATGGCTTGTGGGATATCACGTTGAACTCTGCGCCCGGCGAGACCGAGCTCCCGCCCGAACTCGACGGTATCCTCGATACCATCACTTGGACCGACGCTCCCGCCCCAAGCGCACCCTCCACCTAAACCTAGGTGCAAGACAAAGACGCCCCCATACCCGGATCTACAGAGAACATAGGAAGTAATCGCCCCCGGAGAGGCACGGAAGGAGAACAGCATGGCACATAGCAGAAGGCCAGAGCGGAACACTGCACGGTTCCCCACCGCGCGACCTTCTGCGATTCTTCATGACAGCTCTGCTAATCGTCTCGTAGTCCTCCGGTCTGCAGATCTCACCAGATTTAAGGCCATCCAACTCGCCATCCTTCTACTCCTGGCAGCTGGCTGCACTGCTCACGTACCGGCGTCCAATGTAGTTTCGCCAGCCCTGTCGGAGACTGCGTCGGTACAGTCAACCTTTGTCGCAAAGCAAGACGAAGCAGATCTGATGCGTGCAAAGGCGCCGGAGGGATGGACAGAACTACCCGTGGATGACACGGCCCCACTGGACTACCTGGCATCCAGGGATGGCACGACAGGATTCTCAACCGCAAGCATCCGCGCCTGGCGTTTTGCACCTGAAATCATTGCAAACCGTAGGAATATAACCCTCGACGAGCCAGACAGTTATGATCTTGACCTCTTGATCGGTAACTGGCTCCACGGCATGCTGGCCGACAGTCGAGTGAGTTCGTTTTCTCTACTTCCTGCCCGCACCATTGGTGGCGCACCCGCACGAGGCTACACTTACATCCGCGTCTCGGATGGACTGCCAACCCGATACGAAGCGTGGGAGGTAGGCAGGCGTGATGGCTTGTGGGATATCACGTTGAACTCTGCCCCCGGCGAGACTGAGCTCCCGCCCGAACTCGACGGCATCCTCGATACCATCACCTGGACAGACGCCCCCACCCCAAGCACTCCACCCACATGAGGCATACTGGTGGCGGTAACGTACACAGCGTCACTCTGATCCATAGGCATATGACGCGAAGCATACCGGCCACCACATCCGCTTATGACCCACCGCAGAAAGGCCACTTGGACATGAGATCTCAGCCGCACGGCAGAAGCCCGTTTGCCCGCACCAGTAAACGGCACCACAGTCACAGGGGCGCCTTCCGAGCGGCCGCCGTCGCAGGCGCACTGTTCATCCTCGCTGGATGTGTCCCCGGCCAACCAACCGGTGACGGCACCACTCTGCAGACCCCCTCGCCCGAAGAAACAGTGTTTTTCACTGAAACGGAAGTCGCGGACATCATGGACGGCGACGAACCAGCCGGGTGGACCGAGACCGTTGACGAGTCGAAAACAGGCCTGGAGTACTTGGCTTCCGAAAACGGCGGCGTCGGCTTTGACTCCGCCTCTATCCGAGCCACCCGCATCGCGCCCAGCGTATTGGACGCAACCGGATACAGGTACGCAGGTCAAGCCGATACATACAGTTTCAACAGAGTCTTCCAAACCTGGTACCGAGAGATGGATCGTTCCAGCTCGCATCAGGAACTCGAAGAACTCGACTACCGCACCGTCGATGGAAGCCCTGCCCGCGGTTACACCTACGTGGACACAACCGACGAGGCGGCCCCCACCCGCTATGAGATCTGGCTCGTCGCCCGCCGTGACGGCGTCTGGCGCATCACCATCACCTCCACACCCGGACAACGGGACTTGCCCGAAGGTTTCACCGAGTCCTTCCTGGACTCCATCACCTGGACCGCGCCGACGGAATAGCCAGGCGCCTCATCCACCGGTGAGCCTTCTTCGACGGCGCCCACGCACCCCGATGGGCCGCCTTCAGCGCCGCTTCCTACGCCCACGCACCCCGATGGGCCGCCTTCAGCGCCGCTTCCTACACCCACGCACCCCGATGGGCCTGCACCTGATAGGTCCCTTTCAGCGCCGCTTCCTCCGTTCGCGCACCCGCACCGAAATCTCGATCGGTGTGCCACTGAACCCGAAAGTCTGCCGCAGGCGGTTCTCGATGAAGCGCCGATACCCGGCTTCCAGGAAGCCGGTCGCAAACAGCACGAAGCGTGGCGGCTGCGTAGAGGGCTGCGTCGCGAACAGAATACGTGGCTGTTTGCCTCCCCGCACCGGATGGGGATGCTCCGCCGCTAACTCCCCCAAGAACGAGTTCAACCGCCCGGTGGGAATCCGCCGGTTCCAAGACTCGAGTGCAGAGTCCATGGCCCGGGTCAGTCGATTCGTATGCCAACCGGTCGATGCGGAAAGATTCACCCGCTCCGCCCACGGAATCTGCACCAGTTCCCGTTCCAACTCGCGGTCAAGTTCCTGCCGGCGCTCGTCGGAAACCAGATCCCACTTGTTACACACGATGACGAGAGCCCGCCCGGCGTCGATCACCTGCTGCATGACCCGAATGTCTTGCTCGGTCAGCGGCTCCGAGGCATCAATGAGCACCAGCCCCAGTTCGGCTTTTTCCAGCGCTGCCTGCGTTCGCAACGAGGCATAGAAGTCCGCTCCGTGTGTCTGGTGCACCCGGCGGCGAATCCCAGCAGTATCCACGAATGTCCACTGCCGACCATCAAGCATGATGATCTCATCAACCGGGTCACGTGTAGTACCTGCTGTGGAATCAACCACCACCCGCTCGGCGCCGGCAAGCTGATTCAACAAGGACGACTTGCCAACGTTCGGTCGACCCACTAGGGCGATACGCCGCGGACCGCCGCTCACCCGTTCCTGGCCATGCGCGGATTCCTGCGGTAGCACCCGCATCGCCGATTCCAGTAGCTCGCCTATCCCCCGGCCATGCATCGCCGAAATAGGATGGGGCTCTCCCAATCCCAGACCCCACAGCACCGCGGCGTCCGATTCTAGTAGCGGCGAATCGACCTTGTTTGCCGCCAGCACAATCGGCCGCTTTGCCCGGCGCAGTAGCCGCACGATCTGCTCGTCCGTATCCGTCATGCCGGTGGTCGCGTCAACCACCAGAATGATTGCGTCCGCGCCTTCGATCGCCAGCTCCGCCTGCCGAGCAACCGCTGCATCAAGCCCGGCGACGTCGATTTCCCAGCCGCCGGTATCCAGCAGCATGAATTCACGCCCGTTCCATTCCGCTGGATAGGACACACGGTCGCGTGTCACGCCGGGAGTGTCCTGCACAACGGCCACCCGCCGTCCGACAATTCGATTCACCAGCGTTGACTTGCCGACGTTCGGTCGCCCGACCACTGCAAGAACCGGCAAACGTTGCGCCTGCTCGGATGAGGCAACGGCTTCTTCACCGGCCAGTACAGCCAGGTCATCGTCGCTGAGCTCATATGCCTCCAGACTGGCGCGTAGCACCTCCTCGCGAAGCATATCGTCCGCGAGATCCGTTACATCATCGGCGCCCTCCGGCATTCCACCGTCCCAGGCGTCGCTGCCATTACCTACGGCGTCGTCGCTCATCGTGCCTCCTCCGGAACCAGCGAAATAATGGCCGCCACGACCTCGTCAATCCCCAAGGTTGAAGAATCGATCATTGTCACGCCATCCCGCGCGGTCATGAACTCTGAGACGGTGGAATCCTCACTGTCGCGCCGCACCACCTCATCGCGGGTCGCCTCTAGGGCTGCCGCATCCGCCGAGCCGCGAGTCTCTAAGGCCCGGCGTGCCAGGCGTGCCTCTTCCGAAGCGGTGAGGAGCACTCTTACCTCCGCATCCGGGGCAACCACAGTAGTGATGTCTCGTCCTTCCGCCACGATGCCATGCCGGGCGCCGACAATCAGCTCGCGTTGGCGCCGCACCAGCTCGGCCCGCACATCCAGATTAGTGGCCACTTTCGAAACGATACGGGAAAGTTCCGGAGCACGGATCGCCTCGGTAATATCCTCCCCGGCGCATACGATCCGCTGCGCCATGGGACTCAGCGGCATCTCCAGAGGCATTCGCCGCGTTGCCTCAACCACAGCCTCGTGATCGTCGAGGTCAATCCCCTCTCGCTCACACCACCAGGTAGCAGCCCGGTACATGGCACCCGTATCCAGGTAGCTTAATCCCAACTGGCTGGCGACCTGCCGGGAAACTGTTGATTTCCCAGACCCGGACGGCCCGTCCACCGCAATGACAATACGCATCTTCTGCTCTCCCCCTTCGAGGATGACCTCCCAGCCTCGCTGCTCCAAGCAACGTGCCAGACGTTCCGCTTCGCCCGGAACCACCGCTAGCGAGGCCCGTCCAACGGGCGCCCCCACCGAATGCTCCAGTTGCAAATCCTCAATGTTGACACCGATTTCGCCGACCTCGGTGAACAGCCGCCCCAGTTCTCCCGGTCGATCCGGCACGAGCGCAACCACCTCCCGGTAACGCCGCGGTGCACCGCCGTGTTTTCCCGGAATACGCGCAACGCCATCATTGCCGTGCCCTATTACGCGGGAGATTCCGGCCAGCACTCCCGGAGCTAGCGGATCATCCACGCCCGGCTCCAAGGCGCGAATCAGCCCTTGCAACTCCCGTTGGATGGAGCTCAGCACACCACCGACCGCCTGGGCATTGCCGGCAATAATCGTTGCCCACAGACGAGGATCCGATGCGGCTACGCGGGTCACATCCCGCAGCCCCTGCCCGGCCAGCTCTAGTGCCTCCACCGGCGTGTCACGCAGTGCGCTAGCCACCAGCGACGACATGAGTTGCGGCATATGCGACACCGCGGCCACTGAGCGATCATGCTCCCGTGGCTCCATTTCCACCGGTAGTGCTCCCGTATCCAGGGCGACCTGCTTGACAAGGGCCAGAGCCTCCACATCGGTGGCCGATGTCGGTGTTAACACCCA
Organism: Actinobaculum sp. 352; assembly: GCF_003957265.1. Lineage (NCBI taxonomy): Bacteria > Bacillati > Actinomycetota > Actinomycetes > Actinomycetales > Actinomycetaceae > Actinobaculum > Actinobaculum sp. 352. The sequence goes on from NZ_RQSN01000004.1 coordinate 75,854, forward strand.
AGGCCGCCCGATGAATAGGTCCGCATCGGCGGCGATCGCGCCCGAACGCTCCTTTCCCGCCATGGGGTGAGAGCCAACGTAACGGGATTCGCCGGGATGACCCGCAACCTCGGCAACAACGCGCTCCTTCACGGACGACACGTCGGTGATCACCGCCGTCGGAAAGCGATCCAGGGCGGCACGCACCACATCAGCGGCGCTGTCCGGCGGAGTGGCGACGACGACGAGTAGCGGTTCCGGGGAATCGGCGTCCGCAATCGCACCCGCGCCCAGATCGCGCGCCAGAGCCTGCGCGGCGGGCCAGGTGTCCTCCAGTTGCACCTCAACACCTAAGCTGCGTAGGCGCAACCCAAGGGAGGCACCGAGCAGCCCGGTACCGATGATTCGAACTGGAGAAGGCGCCATCGTTAAATCCCCGCCGCCACGACCATCGCTACATTCCCACCATGCGCATCAGCGCACCGAGTTCACTGCCCGCCACGATCCGCGTCTTTCCCGGCTTTAGACGGCCCGCCTCAATATTGCCGAACCGGGTGCGTACCAGCTCCATCACGGGGTGCCCGACCTCATCCATCATCCGGCGCACGATCCGATTCCGCCCCGAATGCAGCGTTATCTCGACAATCGAGTTCCGACGCGCAGATTCGCGCAGTACGAATTTGTCGACGCTGATCGGTCCATCTTCCAGCGTGATTCCCTGCTCCAACACGCGCCCCAAACCGCGCGTCACGGTGCCTTCCACTCGCGCCACGTACGTCTTCGGCACTTTGTAGGAGGGATGGGTTAAGCGATGCGTCAGTTCGCCATCATTGGAGAGCAGAAGGATGCCTTCCGTATCTTGGTCCAATCGGCCAACGTGGAACAGACGTTCCGGACGATCAGCCACGTACTGTGCCAGGCCGGGACGTCCGCGCGCATCCTCCTCTTCCATCGTGCACACAACCCCCGGCGGCTTGTACAACGCCAGGGTCACCAAAGACTTATCCAGTTGCAGCGGGGTACCATCCACGTGGATGGTGACTTCCTGTGGGTCCACACGCATGCCGAGCGCGGTGACCACCTCGCCATTGACGGTCACGCGACCCTGCGAGATGAGGTTTTCACACAGACGGCGCGACCCTACTCCGGCATGAGCCATAATCTTCTGCAGGCGCTCCCCCTGCGGGTTGTAAAGATCGCTCATGGCAAGTCCTTCTCCACATCCTCAAGTTCATCGGCCTCCGGCAAATACGGCGCAAGCGGCGCTAGTTCCGCGATGGAGTTCATACCCATAACCTCCAAGAAATACGGAGTCGTGCCGTACAGAATTGCGCCCGTTGCAGCGGTGGTTCCTGTTTCTTCCACCAGTCCTCGCGTGACCAACGTCCGGACCACGGAATCCACGTTTACGCCGCGCACGGCGGCTACCTGCGCGCGGGTGACCGGCTGCCGGTAGGCTATCACCGCCAGGGTCTCCAAGGCGGCCTGAGACAGTTTACCGGATTGGTCCGCCACAACATAGGCGGCAACAATATCCGCAAAGCGCGGTCGCGTGTACAAACGCCACCCGCCACCGGCCTCCCGTAGGTCAAAGCCGCGCACACGCCCCTCGCCGTCGCCGGCATACTCCCGCGCCATCTCACGCAGCAGTGCATCCGTGTATGCCTCGGATGCCCCGATGGCTCCCGCCAGGTTCACCAACGGCATCGGCTCCGCCGCGATCAGCAGCAGTGCTTCAAGGGCGCCACAGGCATCATCGTGCTCCGGCTCCCCTGTTTCAGGCACGCCCACTACTTCCGCTTCAGTCACCGTCCTGCCCTTCCTGCATAGCCTTCCCTATTTTTTGTCTTTTCTTCCTTGACGGTCGCAGTCTCCGTACCCACGCCATCCGCTCCGTCGTCGGACGCGGCGGTGATCAGCAGCGGGCCGAGCGGTTCTTCCTGGCTCACACTGATATCACGTGCGCGCAGTAACTCCAGCACCGCCATGAACCGCGCCACCACCGTCGGAACATTCGGGGCGTTAGCACATAGCGAGGCAAAGCTGACCGGATCACCCGGCACGAGCCGCTCACGCAGGTAGCTGATCTGCGTGGATACCGGTACCAGCGGGTCATGCAAATGGTCCAAGAGCAGCCGGGGTTCTTTGTGGCTTCGCGACATCGCCATGGCCGCCAACAATGCTAGGTCGGCCACGCCAATCCCTACATGTACTTCGGGCAAGGCCCGCGCATACTGCTCCTCCAAGGGCACGCGCCGCGGTACCGAGCGCGACTCTCGCGCCATACGAGCCGCGAAGTCTCCCGCGACCTCCTTGTACGCGCGGTACTGCAGGAGTTTCGCGAACAGCAGGTCACGCTGTTCAAGCAGTTCCAGATCCTCGGGCTCCTCCTCGCCACGCGGCAGCAACCGTGCCGCCTTCAAATCCAGCAGAGTTGCCGCAACGACGAGGAACTCGCTGGCCTCCGACATATCAAAGTCGCGTTGCGAGCGAATGAAGGCAATAAACTCGTCGGTAACCTCGGCCAGCGCCACCTCGGTAATATCGAGACGCTTGCGGGCGACTAATGACAGCAGAACGGAGAACGGGCCCGAAAACACGTCCAGTTCGACGGCGAAGGCCTGTTCGCCCTTCGAATCAATCGGGAAAAGCTCGTCCATCACGGGCATTGCCCGCGCGCCACGAGTTCGCGCGCCAGGCGACGATAGGAGGCGGCACCGGAATGCGTCGGCGCGTACTCGGTGATCGGAACCGCCGCGATGGTGGCATCGGGGAACTTTACGGTGCGGGAGATGTACGTCGAGTAGACCTTGTCGCCGAATCCTTCACGTACGGACTTGATCACTTCCCGCGAATGCAGGGTACGCATGTCCACCATGGTCAGCAGCACACCGTCGATCTGCAGGCGCGGGTTCAGCCTGTCTTGTACACGTTCAATCTGCTCGGTCAGCAGCGCCACGCCACGCATGGCGAAATACTCCGCCTCCAGCGGGATAATCACTCCATGCGCCGCAGTTAAGGCATTCACCGTGAGGAGCCCAAGAGACGGCTGGCAGTCGATAATGATGAGATCGTAGTCGTCCATCACCGGGCGCAGCACTCGGGTCAGCGCCTGTTCCCTGGCCACTTCGTTGATAAGAACGATTTCCGCCGCCGACAGGTCGATATTGGCCGGCACAAGATCCAGATTCTCCGCCGACGTCGGCTGAATGACCGCTTTCACGTCGGGCTTGGATGCAACGAGCTCGTTGTAGATTGTTCGCTCCAGCGCGCGGGCATTCACCCCTAGGCCCGCGCTGGCCGCACCCTGCGGATCAAAGTCGACCACAAGTACCTTCCGGCCGTACTCCGCAAAAGCAGCGGCGAGGTTGATCGTCGTCGTCGTTTTTCCGACGCCGCCCTTCTGATTCGACATCGCAATGATGCGCGCCGGTCCATGCGATGCCAGCGGAGCCGGCTCCGGGAAGTCCTGGCCGGCATAGTCGGGGATGAGGGCGTCTTGTTCGATCACGGTCCTAGCCTACCTAACACAGCGGCCAAGGGGGTTTAAGACGCCGCGATACTACAGCATTCCAGGGGGCTAACTCCGCGCCATGGTTAGGGTGTCGCAGCGAGTGAACCTGCCACGCTACGACATCGCCCCAGTTGCTTCAACGTCCCACCACACCGCTACTTCAGCCGTCGGCTCAGCTCGCTGCTCCGATGTACCCGCTCCGCATGGTCCTTCACGACAGCGCACGCGGATGTGCTGCAGCGTACACCTCCCGTACCGTATCGCGGGTAACCAAGGTGTAGATCTGCGTCGTCGTCACGGAGGAATGCCCCAGCATCTCCTGGACAACGCGTACATCCGCGCCGCCCTGGAGCAAGTGCGTGGCAAATGAATGCCGCAGACTGTGCGGAGACACCCGCCCGGCCAATCCTGCTCGCTCAGCGGCTTGCTGCACAATGGTCCACGCGCTTTGCCGCGAGAGCGGCCGACCACGAGTATTCAAGAAAAGGATGGGGGTGCCCGCGCCATGCCTCGCCAGCGCTGGCCGTCCGCGCACGGTGTAAGCCTCAAGCGCTGAAATGGCATAGCTTCCCAGAGGTAGCAGGCGTTCCTTCCGCCCTTTTCCGAACAGGCGGATCACCTTGGTTTCCGTATCAATATCGTCAGCGGTCAGCCCGACTGCCTCAGAGATACGAGCACCAGTTCCGTACAAGACCTCTAGCAGCGCTCTATCGCGCAGTGACACCGGAGTGTCCCGAACGCTGGCGGCCTCGATGAGGCAGCTTACTTCCTCAACCGACAGAGCCTTGGGGAGCCTCCGCGGAAGTTTGGGAGGCCGCACATCACGGGCCGGATTATCCGGCGTCGTTCCCTCGTCAAACAGGAAGCGATGAAAGGAACGCGCCGCCGTCATCGAGCGTGCCACCGACGATGGCGCCATTGCGGCCAGAACATCGGCGAAGGAGGCAACATCCTCCCGCGTCACCGCTGCCGGGCCGCTGATTCCCCTGCTCTCCAGGTGCCGTACGTACTTCTCCAGATCACGTCGGTATGCAGCGAGGGTATTCTCCGAGAGCGAACGTTCAACCGCGAGATGCGCAAGGTACTGCCGAGCCGCCCGCGCTAAGGCGCCCGATCCGGGAAGCTTCTCATTCGCCATGATGCCATTTATTCTAGGTGGGCGGCCATCCCGCCAACCACGACCCACGCGGTTCCGCGAGAATGGCTCGATCTGCGCGCATCGGCCCTCCCCGTCTTGTGCCACCCCACCGAACACCTCTGATCACGGCACCGGGTAGTCACCAACTGCACCCGTGTCACTCGTCGGGCGATTTCAAGCCAGTTGAACGGTAGTCGACGGGTGATTCTCTCCCGGCGGACCACAGGCTCACATGTTTCAGGGCCAAATATCCTGTCGTTTTGCTGTGCCAGGCAGGTAGGCTGGTAGAGATTGGCTCCGGATGGACCGGAGCACTGAGAACAAGGGAGCTTTCCAATGCCGGAACTTCAATGGACGGACCTTGATCAGCGAGCGGTAGACACCGGGCGTGCCCTAGCTGCCGACGCGGTAGAAAAGGCGGGTAATGGCCACCCGGGTACCGCCATCTCACTGTCGCCGATGGCGTATCTGCTTTTCCAGAAGGTCATGCGTCACGACCCGTCCGACCCCGCCTGGATCGGACGTGACCGCTTCGTTCTCTCCATCGGGCACTCTTCCGTCACCCTCTATAATCAGCTGTATTTCGCAGGCTACGGCCTTGAACTTGACGACCTGAAGTCATTGCGTACCGAGGGGTCCCTCACCCCGGGCCACCCCGAATACGGGCACACGGCGGGTGTGGAGATGACCACCGGCCCATTGGGCCAAGGCCTGGCGTCAGCCGTCGGCATGGCGATGGCCGCGCGGCGGGAGCGCGGTCTGCTCGACCCGGAAGCACCAGCAGGCTCTTCCCCCTTCGATCATTTCATCTACACGGTGGTCGGTGAGGGCTGCCTGGAAGAAGGCGTCACCTCTGAGGCCAGCTCGCTGGCGGGAACACAGCATCTCGGCAATCTCATTGTCATCTGGGATGACAACCGCATCTCGATTGAGGACGATACCTGCATTGCCTTCACCGAGGATGTTCTTGCCCGCTACGCCGCGTATGGCTGGCATACCCAGCATGTCGACTGGACCAACGGCGGTCACGGTTACACCGAGGACGTCGCGGCCCTCGCAGCCGCCATAGAGTCGGCTCAGGCCGAAACCGACCGTCCCTCCATCATCCGACTCTCCACGATTATGGCCTGGCCGAGCCCCACCAAGCAGGGTACAGGTGCAGCCCACGGCGCTGCACTCGGAGCCGAGGAAATCGCCGGCCTGAAGAAGGCTCTCGGGTTGAATCCGGAGACATCCTTCGATGTGGCCGATGAGGTCATTACTCACACACGTACACAGGCGCGCGAGCGTGCCGCGTCGGCACGTGCCGCCTGGCAGGCCGATTACGAGCAGTGGCGTGCCGCCAACCCCGAGCGCGCCGCGTTACTGGACCGGTTGCAGGCCAAGGAGCTGCCCCAAGATTGGGAGTCGGCACTACCCACCTTCGAAACAGGAAAGTCGATTGCCACCCGCGCCGCCTCCGGGCAGGTACTCACGGCTCTGGCCCCCGTTCTTCCCGAACTGTGGGGCGGTTCGGCCGATCTCGCCGGTTCGAATAACACCACGATGAAGGGCGAGCCCTCCTTCCTCCCCGCTGATCGCGTCAGCGCCGATTGGCCCGGCAACGAGTACGGACGGACCCTCCATTTCGGAATCCGCGAACACGGCATGGCCGCCATTCTCAACGGCATCAACTTGCACGGCCTGACCCGTTCCTACGGCGGTACGTTCTTCGTGTTTGCCGATTACATGCGTGGTGCTGTGCGGCTCGCCGCACTCATGCATGTGCCATCGATCTTCGTGTGGACGCATGACTCCATTGGCGTGGGCGAGGACGGCCCCACCCATCAGCCCATCGAGCATCTGTGGGCCTATCGCGCGATCCCCGGCCTCGACATCGTGCGCCCCGCTGACGCCAACGAGACCGCGCAGGCTTGGGCAGGCATTCTGGAACGCAGCGAGGGCAACCCGGCCGGACTCGTGCTCTCCCGGCAGGGCCTACCCGTTCTGGATGAGGTCAGCGCCGATGGCGTCCGTAAGGGCGGCTACGTGCTTGCCGATTCCCCCACCGGAACGGTCGATGTGCAGCTGCTAGCCACCGGATCCGAGGTGCAGGTAGCCCTAGCAGCGCAGGAAACCCTAGCTGCCGAAGGCATCGGTGCACGAGTGGTGTCGCTGCCGTGCCTGGAGTGGTTCGCCGAGCAGGATGCGGAGTACCGTGATTCGGTTATTCTTCCCGATGTGAAGGCACGCGTCTCCGTTGAGGCCGGATCCACCTTCGGCTGGGCCGGATTCGTGGGTGACGCCGGTCGTTCCATCGGTGTGGATCACTACGGTGAGTCCGCATCCGGTTCTGTATTGTTCGCGAAGTACGGCATTACCGGCGACGCCGTCGTGGCAGCCGCTCGCGAGTCGATTGCTGCCGCCAAGTAGCAACCGCAGACGAACAACCGCCATACGAACCGGTGGCCCACCCCGCAAGGGGTGGGCCACCGTCGTTTGAGAATTGGCAATTAGGCGAATTTCGTTGCCAAGCCGATCAGCACGACGACAATCGTCCACACCAGCGCAACACCAACCGTAATTCGGTTGAGGTTACGCTCCGCTACACCGGATGAACGCATCGACGTAGAAATACCGCCACCGAACATATCGGAGATACCGCCACCCTTTCCCTTATGCAAGAGGATGGACAGAACCAGCAGCACGCTCGTGATCACAAGCAGCACCTGGCAAATAACGAGGAGAACGCTCACCTCAGCTCCCTTCCGGTTGTGGCGAATAGACCCAGTGTAACGGATATCAGCGGTGGGGCAAGGTCACGCCTGCTGGTAGGTGACGATCTTCGCGAATTCGTCCGCCTTCAGGCTCGCACCGCCCACCAGCGCACCGTCAATATCCGGTTGTGCCATGAGTTCCGCCGCATTGGACGACTTGACGGAACCGCCGTACTGAATGCGCACCGCATCCGCCGTCGCCTGATCGAAGAGTTCGGCGATCCGAACCCGAATCGCGCCACAAACCTCCTGGGCGTCCTGCGAGGTTGCGACTTCTCCAGTACCGATTGCCCAGATGGGCTCATAGGCGATCACGGATTTCGCCACCTCGGCGGCGCTCAGACCCGCCAGCATGGCATTGATCTGGTCCAGCACATACTCCACGTGCGTCCCAGCCTTTCGGACCTCCAAGGGCTCACCGCAGCACATAATCGGCCGCATTCCGGCGTCGAGTACCTTCTTGGCTTTTTCCCCAACGAGTTCATTCGTCTCGCCGTGGTACTCTCTGCGCTCGGAGTGACCAACAACCACATAGGAGCAGCCGAGCTTGGTCAGCATGGCAGTGGATACTTCACCGGTGTAGGCACCTGAGTCGTGAGTTGAGACGTCCTGCGCGCCGTATGCGATGGAGAGTTCGTCCGATTCGACAAGAGTCTGCACGGAGCGAATATCGGTGAACGGCGGCACCACCACTACCTCCACGGCTGAATAGTCGTGCTTGAGATCAGTAAGTGTCCACGCCAACTTCTGCACCAGATGAGTCGCCTCGAGATGGTCGAGGTTCATCTTCCAATTGCCGGCAATAATCGGTGTACGTGCCATTATTCAGTCCTCCAGAACAGCGATGCCCGGCAGCGTCTTACCCTCGAGGAACTCCAGCGAGGCTCCACCACCGGTGGAAATATGCGAGAACTTCTGCTCATCGAAGCCCAGGTTGCGCACCGCCGCGGCGGAATCGCCACCTCCAACAATGGTGAAGCCGTCGGCATCTTGCATGGCCCGTGCCACGGCCTTGGTTCCTTCGGCGAAGGCCGGGAATTCGAAGACTCCCATCGGGCCGTTCCACACCACAGTCTTGGAATCGGCGATTGCTTCCGCGTAAGCGGCGCCGCTTTCCGGTCCGATGTCCAAGCCCATCTCATCGGCAGGAATGTTGGAAACCGGAACAACAGACGCCGGTGCTTCGGCGGCGAACTTCGGCGCAACGACAACGTCTTCCGGCAGAAGGATCTGCACGTTGTTGTCGGCAGCCTTGCGCAGGTACGACGCCGCAGTATCGATCTGGTCATCCTCCAGCAACGAGGTACCGACCTCATATCCCTGCGCACGGAGGAAGGTGAACGCCATGCCTCCACCGATCAGCAGACGATCAGCCTTGTCCAGGAGATTGTCGATGACGCCAAGCTTGTCCGAAACCTTCGAGCCACCCAGCACCACGGTGTACGGGCGCTCCGGGTTGTTCGTGGCACGCGACAGGGAGTCGATCTCCTTGAAGACCAGCTCACCGGCAGCTGAGGGCAGCAGCTTCGCAATGTCATAAACAGATGCCTGCTTGCGATGCACCACGCCGAAACCATCGGAAACAAAGGCGTCGGCCAATGCGGCGTACTCCTTGGCAAGTTCCTCCCGCTCCGCGTCAACCTTGGAATCCTCGCGCGCATCAAAACGCACATTCTCCAGCAGAACGATCTCGCCGTCGTTAAGCGCTGCAACCTTGGCCTGCGCATCCGGGCCAACCGTATCGGCGGCCAGTACAACATCGCGACCCAGTAGCTCACCTAGGCGAGCAGCCACCGGCGCGAGTGAGAACTCCGGCTTGACCTGGCCCTTCGGGCGGCCGAGATGTGCGGAGACGATGACCTTGGCACCCGCGTTCAGCAGACGCTGCAACGTTGGCACAGCGGCACGGATACGACCGTCGTCGGTAATATTACGGGCATCATCAAGTGGAACGTTGAAGTCCGAGCGAACGAAAACCTTCTTACCGACGAGATCGCCGAGCGAATCAATGGTCCTCATAAAATCTTCCTTTCATGCGGATGCCCGCACACGCGCACTGCATGTGCGGGCATCCCGCTTAGCTCATGGTATTCGAGCTGTTCAGTATCAGAGCTTCGCGCCAACGAGGACCGTCAGGTCAACAAGGCGGTTGGAATAACCCCACTCGTTGTCGTACCAGGAGACAACCTTGACCTGGTTGTCGATAACCTTGGTCAAGCCGGCATCGAAAATCGAGGAATGCGGATCGGTCTCGATGTCCTTCGAGACGATTGGATCCTCGGTGTAGGCCAGAATGCCCTTGAGCGGGCCCTCGGCGGCAGCCTTCACGGCAGCGTTGACGGCCTCAACCGTCACCGGCTTGGAGGCCTCGAAGGTGAGGTCGGTGACCGAGCCAGTCGGGGTCGGAACACGCAGCGCGTAGCCGTCGAACTTGCCCTTCAGCTCCGGGATGACGAGGGCGACAGCCTGCGCCGCACCCGTCTTGGTAGGAACGATGTTCAGGGCGGCGGCACGCGAACGGCGCAGATCCTTGTGCGGGCCATCTTGCAGGTTCTGGTCAGCCGTGTACGCGTGAATCGTGGTCATAAGGCCCTTGACAATGCCGAACTCGTCGTTGAGGACCTTGGCCAACGGTGCCAGGCAATTGGTGGTGCAGGATGCATTCGAGATGATGTTGTGGTTGGCCGGATCGTAGTCCTGCTCGTTCACACCGATGACGAATGTTGCATCTTCGTTCTTCGCCGGAGCGGAGATGATAACCTTCTTAGCTCCAGCCTCAAGGTGCGCCTTAGCAGCGGTCGCATCCGTGAAACGGCCGGTGGACTCGATGACGACGTCGACGCCGAGTTCGCCCCACGGCAGCTGAGCCGGATCGCGCTCCTCAAGAGCCTTGATCGTCTGGTCGCCAATGATGATGGAATCCTCGGTGTAGCTGACCTCGCGGTCCAGCTTGCCGAGAATTGAATCGTACTTAAGAAGGTGAGCCAGGGTCTTGTTGTCGGTCAGATCGTTAACTGCAACGACCTGAATGTCGGCACCCTGGGCGAGGGCGGCGCGGGTGAAGTTGCGGCCAATGCGGCCAAAGCCGTTAATACCTACGCGAATTGTCACTCTGTTCCTCCTAGTGCGCTTTCACGCACGTCTCATAGGTGCGGGCCGCACTTAACAGCCCGCGGGTACCGGACTTATTCTGCCGTCCGGGCTCCGTGCAACATTCTACCGCTTACGGCTCTATCAAGAGATGCCCGGTCCATTCCAAGATGCGACCTTGCCCACAACGAGCACACACCAATAGCGAAAGCCGTGCGGAAAGTCCCGGGTTCCCGCCATCTGTGCTACGCGACCCCGCGCTCGTCAAACATATGGGACTCCGCGCCTGGACGCCGGACTTCGTGCCCGCCTTTTCCTATGCCTTCCGGTTGGCGTCCGCCACGGCGTCAAGCGTGGAGGGGATACCAAGTTCCTCGGCCCGCCGATCCGCCATCGTGTTCAGGCGGCGAAGACGGCCCGCCACCGCATCCTTCGTGGCGGGCGGATTGAGCCGCTCCCCCAGCAAGTTCAACGAATCCTCCGGGTAGCGGATACGGAACTCACCCGCCTCACGGAGATTGTCGGGAATATCCTCCCCAAGGATCTCAAAGGCGCGCTTGACCCTGATCACGGCCACGACAGCGGCGTCCGCCGACCGTCGCATATTCGCATCATCGAAGTTCGCCAGACGATTAGCTGAGCCATGCACTTCACGCTCTACACGTAGTTCCTCCCAGCGCAGCACCGAATCGTTTGCACCCATGCGCGTGAGCATCTCCGCAATGGAATCGCCCTCGCGGATATCCACCCGATGCGCCCCGCGCGATTCGCGCGCACGGTAGGGAATCTCCATGCGTCGCGCCAGGCCCCCCAGTGCGTACGCCGCTTCCAGGCTCGGACACACCACTTCCAGTGCAGCGTTACGCCCGGGTTCCAATAGAGAACCACGCGCGAGGAAGGCACCTCTCCACGCTGCGGCCGCATCCGCCTTCGAACCCCCGACAATGGAAGTTGGCAAGCCACGCACCAGACGCCCATGCGTATCCAGGAGGCCCAGCCGACGCGCAATCCGTTCACCATTCTGCGTGATACGGACGACGTACCGATTCGTCTGCCGCGAGGAGGCAGACGTGGTCAGCAGCTCTGGCTGGATGTTGTAGAGCTGATGCACCAGTTCCCACAGATGCCGGGCCGCTCCAGTGTGACTCAGCTCCCCCTGGATAACAACGCGCCCATTGCTGATCTCAAGGCCACCGCTGAACCTGAACATGGCGCAAGCCTCCGCGATAACGCTGGATTGGAGTCGCGGCCGGACGGTTGCCAGTTCGTCCTTCACGGCCTGGGTAAGCGCGGGCATGCCTGATCCATCTTTCTATTCGGTGCACGTCGGTTACTGTGCATTATTATCTTTCGTCAACGTCCCCGAGGATACCCTCGAAAGCGTCTCGGTACGCAGCGGCTAGTCGGAGAGCATCGTGCCGGGCCGAGCCGTCGCCCATTCTAACCTGCCGCAGCAATAATCGCGCCCCGCATTCCGCAGCGGCCGCTTCTGTCTCCCGTATATCGTCAATCGACGACGGATCGGCGACGACGACGTCGAGTCGCAGGTCAGGTGCGTGTGTACGGAACGAACGAATGTGATCGGCAGAGCTCATTCCGCGCGTCTCCTTCTCGGCCAGAAGGTTCAGAGCGAGACCGCGCCGCGCCGTCGTCGCGCACAGGACCTGGCGTAACTCGGGGACCAAAAGGTGCGGAATAACCGAGGTATACCAGGAACCGGGTCCGAAAATCACCCAGTCGGCCGCACTGATTGCTTCGAGGGCCTCGGGTTGTGCCTGCGGATTCTCAGGCAGTAAGCGCACATGCTCCACATGCCCCGGGGTGGTCGCCACCGCAACCTGACCACGTACCAGATGCTCGCTACCGTCCTCGGTGACCTCCGCCTCAATCTCCAGGGGAACCGAGGACATCGGCAGAACGCGCCCCTTGATTCCAAGCAACTGCCCCACCCATTCCAAAGCGGGAACAGTGCCTCCCAACTGTTCCCACATGGAAACGATCAGAAGATTGCCCAAGGCATGTCCGTTCAACGGACCGCTGGAACTGAATCGGTGCTGCAGAACATCCCGCCAGGTTTGCCCCCACTCGCCATCGTCACACAGTGCGGAAAGCGCCATGCGTAGATCGCCGGGCGGGAGAACGCCGAACTCTTTGCGCAGACGACCGGACGATCCGCCGTCGTCCGCTACCGTCACGACGGCGGTCACGTTCTGCGTGATGATGCGCAGTGCCGACAGACTGGCGTAGAGGCCGTGACCGCCGCCAAGAGCGACCACAGCCGGCCCACGCGCTCCCCGTTCCAGCTCCATTACTCTCGCCCCAAATCACGGTGGATGACACGAACGGCATGCCCCCGCTCACGTAGATCCGCGGCAACCGCCTCGGCCATGGCAACTGACCGATGTTTTCCTCCCGTACAGCCGATTGCAATCGTCACATACGGTTTCAGTTCGTGCGCGTACCCCTCCAGGATGCCAGCCATGAGGTTCGAGTAGGACTCCGCAAAGTCTGCTGCCCCATCCTGGCCCAGCACAAAGTCGGACACCGGCTTGTCATGCCCGGTCAAGTGCCGCAGTTCAGATACCCAGTAGGGGTTGGGAAGAAATCGGACGTCGGCCACATTGTCCGCATCCATCGGTAGTCCGTATTTGAAACCGAAGGACATGACGGTCACATGAACCTCGCTGGCCGTTTCCGCTGCCACGAGTTTGCGAATATGCCGAGACAGGTCGTGAACAGAGAACGTAGTCGTATCAATAATCGTGTCAGCGTGTGCACGCAATGACTCAAGTAACTTGCGTTCGACTTGGATGCCGTCCAGCAGCCGCCCGCCTTCCTGCAGCGGATGGGGGCGGCGCACCGACTCGTAGCGTTGCACAAGTACGTCATCCGAACAGTCGAGGAAAAACACGCGCATATGTAGGCCGCTGTCACGTAGCTCATCAATGGCGTCTTGAAACTCGGCGAAGAAGCTGCGCGAGCGTACGTCGACGATGACCGCGAGCCGCTGTACGCCCGCGCCCGGTGTTATCAGCCCGGCAAGTGCGCGCAACAGCCGGGGCGGAAGATTATCGACCACGTACCAATCCAGGTCTTCCAGCGTGGCACCCACTTGAGATCTTCCGGCGCCAGACATACCGGTGATAATGAGCAACTCCGGGACCTCGTTCGTGGGCAAGATGGCGTCGGCGTCTTGCTCGGGGATACCGATAGGTATTGACGCGGTGTCATTGATGTCGCTCATACCTGCCATCATGCCACAAAAGTGGCAGGCATCACCCGTCCCCTGTTACGAGACGTGCCACAACAGCACAGAAAACGCGGCGACGCCGAGGCGCTAGGCCGTGTTACGAGGGCGCCTTTTCCGGCGGAGCACCCGGCGCAATGATCGAAACCGGGCCGTGTTACGAGGGAACGTTCCCCGGCGATCCCGAGGCGGGCGGCGCAGTATCGGTGGATGCCGCCGCATTGTCGTTTTCTTCACGCTGCTCGGCGTGCGGGGCTTCGGCGCGCAACGCCGTACTCACCATTGTTGCCAGAGCTGGGCCGATACCCGGCACCGTCTGCAGTTCTTCCGGTGTCGCTCGGCGAATCCGTGCCAGAGAGCCGAACGCGCGCAGAAGCGCTTTCTGCTTGGTAGGCCCGAGGCCGGGGATCGCATCCAGTGCTGAGCGCGTCATGGCCTGGCCACGCTTCTTGCGATGGAAGGTGATCGCAAAACGATGTGACTCGTCGCGTAGCTGTTGCAATAGGCGCAACGCGGCAGAATTGCGGGGAAAAATCACCGGGAAGTCCTCGCCCGGCAACCAGACCTCCTCCAGTCGCTTGGCCAATCCCACCAGGCGAACGTCCGCGCCCAGTTCGTCGATCACGCGCTGCGCGGCATTGACCTGCGGCAGGCCGCCGTCCACCACCAGCAGGTCGGGGCGATAGGCAAAACGACGCGGCCGCCCCAGTGCCGCATCCGCGCCGACACCTTCGTTTACATCGCCGCTGCCGTTCACCCTGCGGACATCAGCCTCATCGCCGCCGCCATCCAGACCGGCGGCTTCGGCAAGGCCCTCCGGGGCTTCCCGTGCCTCCTTCCCGGCGTCCTCCGCGCCGCCGGCGTCGTCACCCGCCGCACCGGCAACGAGTCGGCCCAAGCGGCGTCGCAGAACCTCGTCCATTGCCGCCGTGTCATCCGGTACGCCGTTACCTTCTGGCCCTCGCACAATGTAATGCCGGTAGTCGGCCTTCTTCGCGAGTCCATCCTCGAATACCACCATGGAACCGACCTGCTGACGCCCCTGTGTGTGCGAAATGTCGTAGCACTCGATTCGCAGCGGTGCCCGTTCCATTCCCAGTGCGTCGCGCAGCTCTTCCAAGGCCTGAGAACGCACGGTGATATCCGAGGCACGCGCGAGCTTGTGACGTTGCAGGGCCTGCTGCGCGTTGAGATGGACCGTTTCGGCCAGCTTCGCCTTGTCACCACGTCGCGGTGATTTCAGATGTACCGGACCGCCACGCCGCGTCCCGAGCCATGCTTCTAGATCCGCCTGCTCCTCCGGTAGTTCCGGCACCCAGATCTCGCTGGGGAGCGCGCCCAGGGCGGTGTGTTTGCGGTCGTCCACACTATTGGACGACTCCCGCTGCCGGGAAACGGCATCATAGCGGGGATCCGCATATACCTGCATCAACACCTGCGTGATGAGTTCTCCGGTGCTCACACCGGAAACCTCCTCGCTTACCCAGTCCTGTTGGCCACGGATGCGCCCACCGCGTACAAAGAAGACCTGCACGGAGGCTTCTATTTCATCGGCTTCCATACCGAAAACGTCAGCGTCCAGGTTGTCGTCAAATACGACGACGTTGCGCTCTGTCACTGCTTCCAACGCCGCGACCTCGTCGCGCAGGCGTGCCGCCCGTTCAAACTCTTCCGCCTGCGCCGCCGCCATCATCTCGCGCCGTCGCTGTGCGATGGCCGCCGACGAATCTCCATCCATGAACTCAACCACGCCCTCGGCATTCACCCTGTGCTCCGTGGCCGTCACTCGGCCTACGCAGGGCGCGGTACAGCGACCGATATCCGCGTACAGGCACGGCCGCCCGGTGCGTTGTGCCTGCTTGAATTGGCCGGCGGTACATGAACGCATGGGAAAAACCGTAAGCAGGCGATCCAGGGTGTCACGGATGGCCCAGACCTTCGTATACGGGCCGAAGTATCGGGTGCCCGAACGATGCCTTTCACGAGTTATCCACGCACGCGGAAACTCCTCCCCCAAAGAAACAGCGAGGTAGGGATAGGATTTGTTGTCGCGGAATACGACGTTGAACCGCGGCTCGAATTCCTTGATCCACGAGTATTCGAGGGTGAGCGCCTCAACCTCGGAACCAACTACCACCCATTCCACTCGGCAGGCGGTGTGAACCATGCGGCGGATGCGGGGCGATAGGGCCATTTCGTCCTGGAAATAATTGGCAAGCCGATTGCGCAGGCTCTTCGCCTTGCCGACGTACAGGACCCGCCCTTCCTCGTCGCGAAAACGGTACACGCCCGGCTGGGCCGGGATTGTGCCCGGCGCCGGACGGTAACTCGCGGGATCTGCCATCAGCGTGCAGCCGCCACCACAGGCGCGAGAAACTCGCCGGTGGCAGAACCTTTACTCTTGGCCACTTGTTCGGGGGTTCCCTCGGCGATGACGCGACCTCCTCCGGATCCCCCTTCCGGACCCATGTCAATGATCCAGTCGGCGGATTTGATGACATCGAGATTGTGCTCGATAACAATCACCGTGTTTCCCTTCTCCACCAGGGACTGCAGAACGGCCAGTAGCTTGCGCACATCCTCGAAATGCAGACCAGTGGTCGGTTCGTCGAGAATGTACACGGTCCGTCCGTTAGAGCGCCGATGCAGTTCAGAGGCCAGTTTGACCCGCTGTGCCTCACCGCCGGAAAGCGTGGTCGCCGCTTGGCCGAGATGAACATAGCCCAGCCCCACCGATTCCAGCGTGGCGAGGTACCGGGTGATGGACTGAATGGGTTCAAAGAACTCACGGGCTTCCCGTATCGTCATATCGAGAACTTCGGAGACGTTCTTACCCTTGTAGCGCACCTCCAGTGTCTCGCGGTTGTAGCGCGCACCGCGGCACACCTCACAGGGGACGTATACGTCCGGCAGGAAATTCATCTCGATTTTCAGTGTACCGTCGCCCTTGCACGCCTCGCACCGGCCCCCCTTAACGTTGAAGGAAAAGCGGCCGGGACCGTATCCGCGCACTTTCGCTTCCTGCGTCTGCGCGAAAATCCCCCGGATCTTGTCCCACACCCCCGTATAGGTAGCGGGGTTGGAGCGCGGCGTCCGCCCAATGGGCGACTGGTCCACATGAATGACCTTGTCCAGATCATCAATTCCGGTAATCGCCTTATGCCGCCCGGGAACCGTCCGGGCACCGTTGAGCTTGTTGGCAAGCCCCTGGTAGAGGATCTGGTTGACGAGTGTTGACTTGCCGGAGCCGGAAACACCGGTTACGGCAATGAAGCAGGACAGTGGGAAGGATACGGAAATGTTCTGCAGGTTGTTTTCCCGTGCACCGGTGACGGTGATGCGGGCCTTCGGATTGACCGGGCGACGTACCGGGGGCACAGCAATCACCCTCCGACCGGCAAGGTACTGGCCGGTAATGGATTTCTCGTTGGCCACGAGCCCGTCCACGGGACCCGAATACACCACTTCACCGCCGCGCTCTCCCGCACCGGGGCCAATATCAACCACCCAGTCCGCCGTGCGGATGGTTTCTTCGTCGTGTTCGACGACCACCAGTGTGTTGCCGAGGTCACGCAAACGCGTCAGCGTGGCAATAAGGCGCTCATTATCGCGTTGATGCAACCCGATTGAGGGCTCGTCGAGAACATAGAGCACACCGACCAGCCCGGAGCCGATCTGCGTAGCCAAGCGGATCCGCTGTGCTTCACCGCCGGAGAGCGTTGCGGCGCCGCGAGCGAGCGTCAGGTAAGAAAGACCGACGTCGACGAGAAAACCGAGCCGCGCCTGGATTTCCTTGAGCACCTGCGCCGCTATAGCCGCCTGCCGCCTGTCGAGCTGAACGTCGTCAAGGAACCTCTTCGCCTCGTCAATGGACAGGCGACACAGCTCATCAATATTCAGACCGTCGATGCGTACGGCCAGAACCTCGGGCCGCAGCCGCGCTCCGCCGCATGCCGCACAGGGAACCTCGCGCATGTACCCCTCATAGCGGTCACGCGACCAGTCGGATTCGGTTTCGTCATGCTTTCGCATCACGTAGGCAAGAACGCCTTCAAAACCAGTGGCGTATATCCGCTCCCGCCCCCAGCGGTTGCGATACTTCACCTTGACCTTGTAATCCTTGCCACGCAGGATTGCTTGGCGTGCTTTCTTTGGCAACTCGGACCACGGGGTATCCACATCGAAGTCCAGTTCCTCACCGAGTGCCTCCAGCTGTCGAGTGAAGAAGTCTTGATGACCACTCCATGGGGCGATGGCGCCCTGCCTGAGGGTGAGCGAATCGTCAGGAATCACCAGCTCCGGGTCGACCTCGAGTTTCGACCCGATGCCGTCGCAGGCTGGACAGGCGCCATAAGGGGCGTTGAAGGAAAAAGTGCGCGGCTCGATCTCCTCCAGTGCGAGTACGTGATCGTTCGGGCAGGATCGCTTCTCCGAATAGCGGCGCCTACGTTGCGGATCGTCGCCCTCCAGGTCTACTTGCTCGATCACCACAAGTCCGTCCGCAAGCCGGAGTGCGGTTTCAACCGAGTCGGTGAGCCGACTCTTCATGCTGTCACGCGCAACTAATCTGTCCACGACGACGTCGATGTTGTGCCGCAGCTTCTTTTCCAGTTGCGGGGGTTCCTCTAACCTCACCTGTTCACCATCGACGATGGCACGTGAAAAACCTGAGGCGGCGAGCTCGGCAAAAAGATCTTGGTACTCTCCCTTGCGCCCGCGCAGCACCGGTGCCAGCACTTGGAAGCGTGTCCCTTCCGGCAATTCGCTGACTCGATCAACGATTTGTTCTGCGCTCTGCGCCTGAATTCGCTCCCCGCATTCCGGGCAGTATTGCACACCGGCCCGAGCGAAGAGCAGACGCAGGTAGTCGTACACCTCGGTCACGGTACCGACGGTGGAGCGCGGGTTCCGGTTTGTTGACTTCTGGTCGATGGCGACCGCCGGTGACAGTCCTTCGATGAAATCTACATCGGGCTTATCCATCTGGCCCAAGAACTGCCGCGCATAAGAACTCAACGACTCCACGTAGCGCCGTTGCCCCTCCGCGAAAATCGTGTCGAATGCCAAGGAGGACTTCCCTGAACCGGAAAGTCCGGTGAACACTACGAATTCGTCACGCGGAATATCGATGCTGACGTTCTGCAAGTTATGCTCGCGGGCGCCCTGCACGTGGATAACATCATGAGTCACGCCGCAATTCTACATAGAACACGTGTTCGAGCAAAGCGTGGACACCGGGACGTGGCAGCTTCCGCATTTCCCTGGGCTATCAGCGTGTAACCCGCTACGCTTGGTACATGACCACCGTAGCTGTTGAGTACATTTACGACGCGAACAAACTCGATCTCCTGGCACAGGTCCGCCCCAAGCACCGCGAGCATCTCCGCTCGCTTTTCGATGAGGGGAAGTTGCTTGCATCCGGGCCGCTTGGTTCGAGTCACGCTCTGCTTATTGTGGTGGCGGACTCTCCTGAAGAAGGCCTTGCACTCCTTACCGGCGACCCGTTGTTGGAAGCAGGCGTTATCGAGTCGCGTACCGCGCGCGTCTGGAATCCGGTCATAGGACCGTGGAATAACTGATCACTCGGCGGTAGTACTCTGCCGAGGCTGCCTCGGTGGCGACTCGCACGTTATTGGCATGCGCAACGCTCTTGGTGGCATGTCAACACCGCGACTGACCTGACGGGGCCTGGTTCGGTGTCAACGGCGCCGCTAACGGGACACTGCGCGAAAGGCTGGAAGGCCGTTACGCATGCTTACGCGCTTGAGGACCGAAGACCTCAGACTACCTTTCCTGCCTCGTTGTGCCCCATTTTGTCATGACGTCGCGAGACGATCAGCGATGCAACTACTGTGATCAGCACGCACACAATGATGACGCCCAGCGATGCCAGCGGCGGAATCGCCGGAATTGCCTCCAACCATCCCTGACCGTGGCACGCCTCGACGAGCAGTTTTAATCCGATGAAACCGAGAATGGCCGCCAGTCCGTAGTGCAGGTAAATGAGGCGTTCCAGCAGTCCATCCACCAGGAAGAACAACTGCCGCAGGCCCATAAGTGCGAAGGCATTGGCCGCGAAGATAATCAGCGGTTGTTTCGTTAGACCAAATGACGCCGGAATGGAGTCAAGGGCGAACATCAAATCGGCTGAGCCGATGGAGAGTATGCACAGCAGGAACGGCGTAATGTAGGTCCTATTCGCACGACGGACCACTAGTCTATCGCCCACAAACCCGTCCGTGACACGGAAAACTCGCTGTGCCACGCGCACAATCCCATTGGGTTCGTACTCTTCCGGATCCCCTTCGTCACCGCCGGAGACACCCTCTTTGACCTGAGAGTATGCTGTGTAGAGCAAAAAGGCCGCAAAAAGAAAGAATAGCCACGAGAAGCGTTCTAGCAGCGCTGCGCCAAGCAAGATGAAGATCAGACGCAGGACCAGCGCGATGATGATGCCGTATAGCAAGACCTTTTGCTGGTGGGCACGCGGCACCCGGAACGACGCCATGATGATGATGAAAATGAAGATGTTGTCTATAGACAACGAGTATTCGGTGAAGTAAGTGGAGAAGAACTCCACCGAGAACTCCGGGGAGTGCCGGAAGATCATATACACGCCAAAGGCCACGGCGAGCGCGACATAAAACAGCAGCCAGCGGGTGGCCTCACCCAGCGTGGGCTCATGCGGCTTACGGACGTGGCCGACCAAATCCATTGTGATGAGTCCCACGACGAGCAGACCTAGTAGCAGCCACTCTATTGGGTGTACCGCCATGTCGGCGGCAGTTGCGGCGGCAGGCTCCGCCAGCACCGCATGTGAAAGCGGGGAGAGCATATGTTAATCGTTCCTCCGGTAGTTGGTGCCTGAGGTCTCCTCCCGCCATTGCTGGCCTCGGCCCGGACGTAATGCCGTGATGACGAACCGATGTTGTGTGGGAGTACTCCCCTCCGGGAGTCATAATACGCGCGTCTTAGCCATTGGCGGCATGCGCACAGCTAGGAACGAACGTGCGATTCCTAACGTGTTCGCCCTGCCCGAACCTCCGCCCTCTTGTTCCGTGCGCGCGCCTCCTTCCTTCGTGCCGGTCAGCGTCGTTTATTTCTGGGCCTGCTGCGCATGCCACAGTTCGCTTTTCAAGTCCTTGATCTCATCCCGGTATCGTGCCGCCAACTCGAAGTGCAATTGCTCTGCGGCGGTATGCATTTGCGCCGTGAGTTCCTCGATGAGCTGTACCAGGCTGCGCGTTCCTTCCGCACGATCCGCCTCCGCCTTAGATGCCCGCCCTTGTGCGTGAGCAGGCTCGCTGCGGTAGCCTCCCTCAAGCAGCTCGGCGGTATCGATATCTTCTCGCGCCAGCATGTCGGTTACATCAGCAATCTTCTTGCGTAGCGGCTGTGGGTCAATGCCATGCTCCGTGTTGTATGCGATCTGTTTCTGGCGGCGCCGGTTCGTCTCGTCGATGGCCTCCTGCATATTCGGTGTGATGACCTCGGCATACATATGGACCTCGCCCGAGACGTTTCGCGCAGCGCGCCCGATGGTCTGTATCAGCGACCGCGTTGAGCGCAAAAAGCCCTGCTTATCAGCATCGAGAATCGCCACCAGAGAGACCTCCGGCAGGTCGAGTCCCTCCCGCAGCAGGTTGATGCCGACCAGCACGTCGAACACACCGAGTCGGAGTTCGCGCAGGAGCTTCACGCGTTCAAGCGTGTCTACGTCTGAGTGAAGATACTGCACCTTGACACCGCGATCTGCCAGGTAGTCGGTTAGATTCTCCGCCATTTTCTTCGTCAGCGTGGTGACAAGTACACGTTCTTGGCGTTCTACGCGCAGGCGAATCTGCTCCAACAAATCGTCAATCTGTCCCTCGGTTGGTTTCACCACAATCAACGGGTCTACCAGTCCGGTAGGGCGGATTATCTGCTCGACGACGCCGTCGGACCGCTCGAGTTCATACGGCCCCGGCGTGGCGGAAAGATAGACGGTCTGGCCGATTCGCTCCAAAAACTCATCCCATTTCAACGGGCGATTGTCCAGAGCGGAGGGCAGCCGGAAGCCGTATTCCACCAGTGTCCGTTTGCGCGATGCGTCACCTTCGAACATAGCACCGATCTGCGGAACGGTCACGTGGGATTCGTCAATGATGAGAAGGAAATCCTCGGGGAAGTAGTCGAGCAACGTGTTAGGAGGCGTGCCAGGCCCACGTCCATCAATGTGCCGGGAATAGTTCTCAATGCCTGAACACGTGCCGATGTTTCGCATCATTTCGAGGTCATAGGTGGTTCGCATCTCCAAACGCTGCGCCTCAAGGAGTTGGTTCTGACTACGCAGAGTTTCCAGGCGCTCACCAAGTTCCTCTTCGATATCCGCCGTGGCGCGCGCCATCCTTTCCGGTCCAGCAACGTAGTGCGATGCCGGAAACACATGCGCCTGTCGCACCTCCCGGATGACGTTGCCGTTGAGCGGATGCAACAAGCTCAGTTCATCAATCTCATCACCAAAGAACTCAATTCTGATGGCAAGTTCTTCATAAACGGGGATGATCTCTACCGTGTCTCCGCGCACGCGGAAAGTACCACGTGCGAAGGCGATGTCATTGCGCGTGTACTGCATGGCGACGAACATGCGCAGCAGATCGTCGCGGTCTAGCACCTGCCCGACCTCCAGCTGGACCATACGGTCCACGTACTCTTGCGGTGTGCCCAGGCCGTAGATGCAGGACACTGAGGAAACCACAACGGTGTCGCGCCGGGTGAGCAACGAGTTCGTCGCCGAATGCCGCAACCGCTCCACCTCGTCGTTTATCGAGGAGTCCTTCTCGATAAACGTATCCGTCTGTGGCACATACGCTTCCGGTTGGTAATAGTCATAATAGGAGACGAAGTACTCGACAGCGTTATCCGGCATGAGTTCACGGAACTCGGCCGCCATCTGCGCGGCGAGGGTTTTATTTGGTTCCAGGATGAGGGTGGGACGCTGTACCTGCTCGACCAGCCACGCCGTCGTCGCCGATTTACCGGTGCCGGTAGCGCCTAGGAGGACGATGTCCTTCTCACCAGCGTTAATCCGTTCTGCCAACTCGGAAATGGCTTGCGGCTGGTCGCCCGCTGGTTGGTACGGGGAGACGACGCGGAACGGGCTTTCGGCCCGAACGAGCTCGGTAACAGGACGCATACACTCCAGGCTACTCCGCACGCCACCGGGAGAGCTAACGCACCCGTTCGCCTTTCGCGCAATGCACCGTGCGGAGTGGACAATGGAAGTTCAGGGCGAAGAGGATTAGGGGCAAAGAAGGAGTGTCATGTCCGAGTCAAATTCCGCTTCGGCGCAACGAAACGGGTCCGATACACGCCGCCCTAACCGTGAACCGGTTAGTTCGCAGGAAGCGCATCCGTGGCGCACCGAAGGCCTGCCGGAGATTGACCGCGCGGACGCCGCTTCTCGGCTGCGCGGACGCAACGACAACAATCAAAAATCCAGGCTGCCGAGGTGGCTGCGCACGCTTCTCATTGTCGGTGTTGCATGGGCCGTGAGCTTCATCTTTCTCACACAGATCCAGCGCGCCATCAATCCGGTGGTGGAGCTGCCCTACAACGAGTTCTACTCGCAGCTCCAGAAGAACAACATCGAGACGATTTCCGCCCAGGGCGACAGCATCGAGGGCGAATTGCGGAAGACGACCACCTACGAGGGCCAGAAGTACACCCAGTTCACCACGGAAAGGCCCACGTGGGCGGATGACTCGATGGCGCGCCTGCTGAGTCGCAACGACGTCACCATTACGGCAGTCTCCCCTATCCAGAGATCGAACCCCATTCTTACCCTTGTAGTATCCCTGCTGCCGATAGCTCTGATTTTCGGCTTCTACTGGTGGTTCCTGCGGCGGCAGATGCGCGGAACCTCCTCGTTGTTCGGCTCAAAGCAGCACAAGCCGGTTGATCCATCCGTCAACCGCGTGACCTTCGACGACGTCGCCGGTATCGACGAGGTCGAGGAGCAACTGCGCGAGGTCGTCGACATGCTGCGTGACCCGGAAAAGTACACGCGGCTGGGCGCGAAGATTCCCCGCGGTATCTTGTTGGAAGGTGGACCTGGCACGGGAAAGACCCTGCTTGCCCGTGCCACTGCCGGAGAGGCCGATGTTCCGTTCTTCTCGATTTCAGCGGCAGAAATCGGCGGAATCCTGGCCGGCAAAGGCGCCTCCGATGTGCGGTCCCTGTTCGAGGCTGCCCGCAAGGTGAGCCCGGCGATAATCTTCATCGATGAGATTGATGCCATTGGCCGGTCTCGTTCGCAGGTTAATTCGATTGGTTCCAATGAGGACCGTGAGCAGACCTTGAATCAAATCCTGACCGAGATGGACGGATTCTCCGCCACGGAGAGCATTATCGTTATCGCCGCCACCAATCTGGCCGAAGTACTCGACAGCGCTCTTACTCGTGCCGGACGCTTCGACCGCACCATCACCGTGTCCCCGCCGGACCAGAGTGGCCGTGAGGCGATCCTTCGAGTTCATACGCGGGGCCGCCCACTCGATCCGACGGTTTCTCTGGCGGCGGTCGCCAAGTCCACCCCGGGCCTTACCGGCGCGGATCTAGCAAATCTGGTGAACGAGGCATCTCTTCTGGCGGCGCGGCGTGGTGCGCAAACCGTCGAAATGTCCGATTTCACCAATGCTTTAGAGACGATCCAACTGGGTGTGGAACGGGCCGTCGTTATGGACCAGGCCGAGCGGGAACGAACCGCTTGGCACGAGGCCGGGCACGCCCTGCTCGGCATGATCCAACCCGGCGCCGACCCGGTGCGTAAGATCTCCATCATTCCGCGTGGCCGCGCCCTCGGCGTCACCCTCTCAACCCCGGAATCGGACAAGTATGGCTACGACAAGGCCTATCTACGCGGTCGGATCATCGGGGCCCTCGGCGGTATGGCTGCCGAGCAGGAGGTCTATGGCGTAGTGACAACCGGTGCCGAATCCGATCTTCGCACCGCCACCGGCATTGCCCGGCAGATGTTCGGACGCTGGGGCATGTCGGAGAAAATCGGCCCCGTCCAGGTGTACCCGGTTGAGGGTGACCCCCGCTCACAGGGGGTGTCCGACGAGCTTCTATCCGCAGTCGACGACGAGGTGCGCGCCCTCCTTTCAGAATGCTATGCAGAGGCGCGTCGCTTGCTGGCAGAACACCATGATCAGCATCAGGCGCTCGTGAATGCTCTCCTGGAGCAGGAGACTCTGGATGAAGATGATGCCTACCGCGTGGCCGGTATCGCTAAGCACTCCGACGCGCCGCGGATCGCCGCCAAGTTTGCTCCGCCCTCCAGTGCAACGCCGGATGCCGCTGTCATACAGCAGGACTGAGGCCTCGATGCGGCTCGAACAAGCACTCTGGCGAGTTGCGGCTGTCGCTTGTCGGCAGGTGAACGGCCCCTGTACACCTGATGTCGGCCGTGGGCCACGGTCGGCCATCATCGGGCTGCGCGCCCCATGGCGATGATGGCAGGGCTCTTAGGCTCGCTACGCCAACAATTGGCCGGGCAGGAGGACAACGGCCTATTGTTCTTTCTCAGGCACCACCGCTAGGTAGAAGCGCGGGTCCGCACTGCACCAGCTTCCGCCCCCAAGCGGCACGAATCCGGAGCGGGAAAAGACGGCTGCGATAGTGTCGTAAGCGCAGGATGTGTTATCGCCACCGGGGCCGGGCCGGGTGAGCAGAGTGCCATCCCGCCCCTGAGGATCGGGGTCTCCCTGTTTCAGAGGTGAGGTCGTTCCGTACAGTAGACCTTCCTCGCATTGCCGCGTACGCAAACCCCGATGGGCAAGCCGCGCCTGTGCACGCGCAAGGTCATGAGGTGTAGCATGCGGCGCGCCTTCATTCGAGGTACCCGCATACAGGTTCCTCGCGTAAGGCCGCAGCCATGACGCCCACAGGTCATCAACCTGCGCTTGTAGAGCCTGCTGCGAACCGGCATTCTCCAGCCACATGTCTGCCAGATGTTCCAGAGATTCCTGCGGAGGCTGCGCGGCGAGGCGAGCAGCCGCATCCTCGGCTGACATTCCCCGTGCTTGCACCAGACGCGACAGTCGCATATCACGGTCCGCCGCGACCACAACATTCGCATGATAGGCATTTTCACGCGGACTGCCGGCGAGCAGCGCCAGCTCAATAATCACGATTCCACTTGGATCGGCGCGCTCCCATCGCTCTAGGTGCTCATCTGCGAGCGCCCAGGTCCGCGGGTGCGTTATGGCAGAAAGCCGAGCGCGAGCTGCGGCGTCGCCGAAGACAACATGCGCTAACGCTGCTCGATCAACGCGGCCGTCACGGACGGTGTCAGGCCATTCGGCAGCAACTTCCGCTACGGCCGAGCCACCCGGCGCAAGCACCTGCCGGGCAACAGCGTCTAGTTCCAGTACATGCGCGCCGCGCGTGGCGAGCATCCTCGCCACCGTCGACTTCCCGGAACCGATTCCACCGGTCAAGGCAACGGTCAACATGCTGCATCCTCTCCTTTTGCTTCTGTGGGCGTCGCCTCGGCATGCACGTAGCATGCAACGCAAACAGGCCCGCGTGGTCACGGTTCCGTTCGGCTACACGGCGAGACTGCACGCCCACTCGGCGATCCCGCTTGCCTACGCCGCAGTTCCACCCGCTGGGCGGAGACGGCGGGATTTGAACCCACGAAGGCCTTTAGCCGACGCAGTGGCCCCAGGTTCGCGGTGGAGAATGGGGGATTCGAACCCCGCGGGTCTCCGACACCCGTTGGCCACTGCGCACGGTGCGCCGATCGGTAGCCGGACGATAGCACTGGTTGCCATCTGAATGCTATGCGTTTCATCGTAGTCCACGCCCGCGAAACCGGTACGCCAAGACTATTACCCTGCGTACGCCCAGGTCATCCCGTCACCGGCGACCATGCCCGCGTGCTGGTACCCACTGCTATCCCATCGTGACTCATGGGTGTGCATTGCTACGATGAAGGTACTAGTCTCGGAATATGAACCTCACGGATGTCTCCATTGGAATTGGAACCTGGTACATGGGCGAACAGGCACGCCTGCATGATAGCGAGGTCGCCGCGATCCGCCACGGACTCGATCTTGGCCTGCACGTTGTTGACACGGCGGAGATGTACGGCAGCGGAGCAGCAGAGGAACTCGTAGGCGAGGCCATCGCCGGTCGTCGCGATGAGGTCTTTCTTGTTACGAAGGTTCTGCCGAGTAACGCCTCCGCTCGTGGAACGCGCCGCGCACTCGAAGCTTCGCTACGTCGCCTCCGCACCGACCATGTGGATCTGTATCTGTACCACTGGCGGGGCGGGCACCCGCTGGCCGAGACCGTTGACGCGCTGGAGGAGGCCGTCAGCGACGGCCTGATAGGAAGATGGGGCGTATCAAACTTCGACATGTCAGACATGGCCGACTTGGAGGAGATCGGCGCCGTTCCCGCCGCCAATCAGATTCTCTATAATCTCACCCGCCGCGGGCCTGAATATGATCTGCTGCCCTACTTGCGCTCTGCCGGAATTGACATTATGGCCTACTCACCGCTGGAGCAGGCGCGCCTCTTCCACGGCCGCAATGGAAAACATCTTGCTGGCATCGCGGCGGACCTGGGTGTATCGCCTGCCACCTTAGCGCTGGCATGGGTGGTTCGCGACGGCGGTATCGTTGCCATTCCGAAAACGAGCCATCGCTCGCGGATGGAGGAGAACGCCGCGGCGGCTTCGCTCAAACTGGATAGCTCGGTGCTGGCCGAACTCAACGTGTTGTTTTCACCGCCCACCGGCCCTGAACCGCTGGAAATGCTCTAACACAGGCGAAAGAAGAGCGTCATGTGCACAAACATAACCGGGTAGCCCCTCTCGGGCGGCTACCCGGTTATCTCACGGCCTCAGCCTGTGGCGGCTCTATTACCGCCCGGTAGCGCCGGTCAGTTTGAGTGGCTCAGCTTGAGTGTCTCAGCGCGTCTCATCCTCATAATCGCAGATGCGCTGCACCTTGACTCCACTGCGCGACTGCGGGTCAAACTCGTTCGCCAAGTAGTTCTCCAGCAGTACCTTCGCGGTCTCGATGCCGAGTACCTGAGATCCCATGGCAATGAGATTGGCATTATTGGAGAGCGTCGCCCGCTGTGCCTGGTAGACGTCTGTTACGCAGGCGCAGTAAGCGCCCTTGACTTTGTTGGCGGCGATGGAGACACCAATACCGGTACCGCAAACGACTACACCGCGGTCAGCCTTGCCGGCCACAACATCTTCCGCAACCTGCACGGCGACATTGGCGTAGATCGGGTCATCGGCACCATAGTCGATGACTTCGTGGCCGAGCTCCTCGGCCTTGGCCATCAGCGCCTTCTTAAATTCAGTAGCGTTCGGATCACATCCGAAAATGAGCTTCATACGTACTCCTGCCTCAGTGGTTGTGTAGCCGCGCGTCATTCCGCCGCCACAGCGGGTGGGCATCGTTGGCCCGCTTCTCATTCTATGCGCATGAGCCGCGCATCGACTGGACAACGAAAACGCCTCCAGCGTACTCGACACTCGTCTCGCCCGTCAGGATGCCGTTTATTGCCTGTTCCACAGCCGAAAACCGGTCATATGCGCACGTTCCAAACGGTGCGGTGGTCATTTGCCCAGGCAATCCGATGGCGGTGGGGCGGTGCGGCACCGCCCGCCATTCAGTGACAGTCCGACGAACATACATGCCCACAGGCACCGGGAGCCCCACGACCACCGGCAGCATGACCACCGCGTCATCCGTTCCGCGGGCTTCGGCCCCTTCAGGTACCAGCGGTTCGTTGGGATTGGCCTGACAATGGGATGCGGGTGGGACGTACCGAATTGTACCGGACTTGGCGGAGTGGGTAGATGCACCGAAGGCTGACTGCTACGAGTGCACCGAGGAAGTACCGGAAGGCGTTGCGAGAAGTTGCGAAGCTGCATCGCATGTGGCCCAGCGTTCTATGCGAGACTGGTCTCGTGAAGAGGAATGCACTCAGCCAGATTGATCTCGCTTCACGACCCGAGAGACAGTATCTGGGGTCACCAGCACCCGATATAGCCACGGTCCTAGATAATCTTGTCTGTTTCCAAGCACAAATAGGCCGTGCGGCTCACGCCAGCTGGAAACTCCGCACTACGAATGGTTCAACAGACTTGATACGTACATGGTCTATTCGTGGCACGCTTCAACTGGCAACTCGCTCCGACGCTAGAGTTCTTACACTGCTCTCACGTGAACGAAACGAAGCTGAAACGAGACGAGTGCTTGAAAATCATGGACTTACCGGAAGACAACTGGAGAAGCTCATCGACTTCCTCCTTGAAGAACTTCACGACGGCTCACCCCATTCGCGCGATCAGCTGTACGAAGTGACCGCTACGCGCTTTGGAAGTGAAACCGCGAGCACCGCGCATACGCCTTGGGGCGGAGTCATGAAACTGATCGCCTGCCGCTACGTATTAGAAGTCGTTAGCAACGACTCTCGTGGAACGCTCTTCCGCATAGATTCTCCTTTACCAGATACTCGGGTACCGGACGTTGTCGAAGCTCATGGCTCATTGCTATGGGAACGCTTTCTCACTGGTTATGGGCCAGCTTTACCGCGCGACTTTCAGCGTTGGCTAGGGATAAGGGCCGCCGATCTAAAACCGCTGAAACTCGATGCCGACGTTCCCAATACAACCCCGATACCGTTGCGACCCGATGATGTTCAATCCGTGCCGCGCTCTGCTTCTGCCACATCGGGGCACAAGGTGGCCTCTTCTGGTGACTTGTCACCGATAGTGCTACCTGAGTTTGATCCATACATTGTCACCACCGCTTCACGATCCAGTCTCTTCAGCTCGCCGTCCATCGCAAAGGGAGTCGTTCGTCCGGGCGGCTGGTTAGCTTCGAGTATCCTCCTGGGCCACCAGATCGTCGGATACAAGGAAAAAGGAACGCCTGCCTCATTCGTAGTCGACGCGAAGCACGCTGCAGCAGTACAAGAGAAGCTCGCCCCCGCTGGCATCCAGGTTAAAGCTTCATAAACCGGCCACCAATCGACTGACACGAGTGCTCCGAGCCAGGCTGCACAGTACTGTCGTATGCCTACGAAACGTGTAGGTCAGTTGCCAGGGTGTCATGATGAGTCATATCGAACGAGTCATCATATCCAGAGCGGAATTCGAGCTCATCCAAATCGCTAACAATCCAGATACCGATATCGGTGACCATATCTATTCTTTTGCTGGCGAGGGGCAGCGCGTACGACGTTCCACTCTTTGCGACCATCGCCATCGATAGAGCGGTGATTCACCCCTGTTATGCCCGTATCCGCGCATCAGGGGCAGGCCTGCCCCGCCTAAGCCGCGCGCTACCTCAACACCCACCCTCACCATCTGACCCACAGGAGCACCGGTATTCGAACGTAGAGAGTCTGCCGCCGGGCCGGAAAGGACGCTCAGAGCCCAGGTCTGCAGTTGCGCGCGATGGCATGCCAACTGGTTCCGGTCCATCCTATTGGTGCTAGGAGCCAGTGGTTCCTCAGTCCGCACGCAATGGCCGACCATTCCAAACGCACTTCGGCCACTCGAGCTCACTACCTCTGTACAGCCACCCGCCAGATTGACATCACCATGCATTCCAAGAAAAGAGCGCACGCAATTTCGAACCCCAACGCATGACCAGGTGTCGGCGAGTGCCCGGTACAGCCACCCGGATAGCGCCCGTACACCGCTCTTTCTTCACAGCTCTAGTACGCCCCCTAACGGCCCTTCGCCTTCGATTCCTTGTAGGCTCGCCAAATCATTTGCCCGGCCACGAAAAGCAGATACGCCGAGAACAGCACATTTCCTTGGAAAGGCGTGAACACCCCCGCAAGATAGGAGCTGAATGGCACACACACCGAGGCTGCCAGACCAACGATCAAACCGGCCCGCACATTGACGTTGCCTCGTTTCGTATTCGCAACAGTGCCGGAAATAGAGCCCGGAATCATCATAAGAAGAGAAGAGCCTCGCGCAACAAGATCCCCGATGCCGAAGAAGAACATCATCGCGGGCACCACGATGGCACCACCACCCACACCGATCGGCCCCGCGATAACACCGGTGAGTAATCCAGTGAGGATAAGCAGTAGAAAGGACAGCCACGTCATGTGAAAATGCGAATCCCGCACCGGAATGACGAACCAAAGAGTCACGACAACCGCGAGGAGGAAAGCAACAAATGCTCCCTTGACAACGTTCAAGGGGAGGCGGTCAAGCAGCCTGCTACCGAGCTGCGCGCCGACCGTTATGCCTAAGGCAAGGGCCAACGCAACCAGCCAGTTGATGTTTCCACGCAACGCGTAACTCGTAACTCCCACCAACGCCGTCGGCAACATGGCCGTGATCGACGTACCCGCGGCAACCTTGTGGTCCATGCCGATCCACAGCGTGAGAAGCGGAACGATAACCGTTCCACCACCAATCCCGAACAGTCCGGACAGAAGCCCGGCGGCTAATCCGGTGATGATGAGTCGAGGAATGGGGTACCGTCCATCAATTGCTTTCACGCAGCCAGTATAGGGCGTTGCTCCGCCGTAGAAGCGGCCTGTTCAGCGCCGGGGAACGGCCGCCTCCGTGTCGCGAAATGGCAGGCCATCGATAAACACCACCGACGGCTGCTGGGTCACCGCGATATCTTCCTCGGGGTCGGCGTCGTACACCACGAAATCCGCCGGAGCTCCTTCTTCCCAGGTGGGCAGGCCAAGTCGGCGACGACCATCGTAGGACGCTGCCGCCATCACCACATCGGCTGGCATCCCGTCTGCCACCGCGCATATCAACTCCCGCGGCAGACCTCCTAGTTCGGCCACATCGCCATCGGTGTCGGATCCCATAATGAAATGCCCGCCGACTTCCAGCATCAGGGCCACATGGTCGCGGCGCCGTGCATCCATGGTGAGCATATGTTCCTTGTACACCGGGTACTTGGTGGCCCGCGCCGCAATATCGGGGAAAGTGGCCACCTGTCGCAGGGTCGGGTCAACCAGAATGCCCTGATCCCGTGCCTCGATGAAATGATCGCGTACCATGCCTGAGCCGTGCTCAATGCTGTCGACGCCGGCCTCCAACAGATCATCAACGGTCCTGGCCGCGAAGGTGTGCACCGCAACGCGCGCACCGGCATCGTGTACTGCGGCGACGGCGTCCACCAGCACGTTGCGTGGCCACAGCGCGCACAGATCGGAGTCCGCTCCTTCCGAGCGGTCGATCCAGTCTCCGACGATTTTCACCCAGCCATCGCCCCGACGTGCCTGCCGTTCCGCTTCCGCGGGTAGATCGCGCGGTTCCAGCTCGACGGCGAGGTAGCGCAGGTAGCGCATCGGGCGCGCAAGGTGTTGACCGGCCCGCAGCACCTTGGGCAGGCCGGAGCCCAGTAGGGGCGCGACGTCGCGTTGTGCGCCCATTTCTCGGATGTGTGTAACACCCAGACCACGGCACACCATCAGCCGCCTTAACACCTCAGCATCGCAGACCTGTTCCGACGTGCGGCTCAGGCCCGGGTGTGTATGTGCGTCCAGGAGACCGGGGTAAATCCAACCGGTGATCTGCTCAACCGGACCGGACGGCGCGCAGTAGCTGATGAGTCCGTCCTTGATCCACACCTCGCTACGTTCGCTACCCCGCAAGGTGCCCGTCAGGTGATAGCCGGTCATCTGCGCTCCGATCCGCCCGCGCTACTCCTCAGCGCAGGAAGCGCTGCAGGTCCGTCATATCGATATCGTCCAGGCTGGGGTGAGCCGCCCCGGCATTGGTCGGCTGTTGTGGCAGTCCGAAGGCACTTCCCGGCGCGGACTGCGTGCCGGCGGCCTGTTGCGCTTCGAGATTGGCCCGTGCTGCGGCCTCCGCCTCCTGGCGAGCACGCTTCGCCGGATTGCCGGAACGTCCTTTCTTCGAGCCGGATCGCTTCTTCTGCGAACGCTTCACCTTGCGGGAGCCGCCTCCCCCACCTCCGGACATCCCCGGCATGCCGGGCACCCCGCCGCCGCGGGAGAGCTGCTGCATCATCTTGCGGGCCTGCTCGAAGCGGTTAATGAACGCGTTGATTTCCTGCACCGTGGTACCGGAACCGTTGGCAATCCGTAGACGACGCGAACCGTTGAGAATCTTCGGGTCGTTCCGCTCCGCCGGTGTCATGGAGTTCACGATGGCCTCAATACGGTCAACCGAGCTCTCATCGAATTCCTCCAGCGCCTGCCGGTACTGTCCCATTCCCGGCAGCATTCCCATGATCTTCTTCATGGAACCCATGCGCTTGATCTGGTGCAGCTGATCGATGAAGTCGTTCAGGGTGAAGTCGCCGCCAGCCATCTTATTGGCCAGTTCGGCTTGTTGCTGTTCATCCCAGGTCCGCTCCGCCTGCTCGATAAGGGTGAGAATGTCACCCATATCGAGGATGCGCGAGGCCATTCGGTCGGCGTGGAACTGTTCGAAGTCGCCGAGCTTCTCGCCGGTAGACGCGAAAAGAATCGGAACACCGGTGACCCCGCGCACCGATAGCGCCGCACCACCACGGGTGTCTCCGTCGAGTTTGGAAAGTACGACGCCGGTGAATCCAACTCCTTCTTGGAAGGCGTTGGCCGTCGCAACGGCATCCTGGCCGATCATGGCATCAACCACGAACAGCACCTCGTCCGGATTGACGGCAGCGCGAATATCAATCGCCTGCTGCATCATCTCCTCGTCGACGCCGAGCCGTCCCGCGGTATCCACCACGACGATGTCATAACCCTGCTCACTCGCATGAGCCACGCCGCTACGAGCCACCTGCACCGGGTCGCCGACTCCATTGCCCGGTTCAGGCGCCCACACATCAACCCCGGCCTGCTCGCCGACCACCTGAAGCTGGGTGACGGCATTTGGACGCTGCAAGTCGGACGCCACTAAGAGTACTCGATGCGACCTCTCGCGCAGCCACACGCCAAGCTTTCCAGCCAACGTGGTCTTTCCAGCGCCCTGCAAGCCGGCGAGCATGATGACGGTGGGCGGGTTCGCCGCCAGCGCGAGCTCCCGCGACTGTCCGCCGAGGATCTCCACCAACTCATCGTTGACGATTCGCACCACCTGCTGCGCCGGGTTCAGCGCTTGCGATGCGAGCGCACCGGTAGCCTTCTCCCGCACTGCCGCGGTGAAGGAACGGACAACAGGGAGCGCGACATCCGCATCCAACAGTGCGCGCCGGATCTCGGAAACGGTCTCCTCCACATCTGCTGCGGAGAGCCGCCCCTTCGAGCGCAGATTCTTAAATGAGCCGGTAATACGGTCGGAGAGCGTATTAAACACAGTCCTGCCTTCGGTTTGTGATCGTCATACTTCGCACAGTCTACGCCAGTCGGCTATCGCAATGCCCGGTACGCCCTCGCCTCCTCCCGTCCGAGAATCATCACGGCTGCATGAGGGACGAAGGGACGCCTCGAAGTTGTCAGCCCAGAAGGGCGTCGACAAAGTCCTCCGGTACGAAGGGCGCAAGGTCGTCTGCACCCTCCCCCAGGCCGATGAACTTAACGGGCACTCCGAGTTCGCGCTGCACTGCGATGACGATGCCGCCCTTCGCCGTGCCATCCAGCTTAGTCAGAACAATGCCTGTAATGCCGGTGACCTCGGCGAACACCTGCGCCTGACGCATCCCGTTCTGCCCGGTTGTGGCATCCAGAACGAGTAGTACTTCGCTCACCGGCGCCTGACGCTCCATCACCCTCTTGATTTTGCCGAGCTCGTCCATCAGTCCCGCCTTGTTCTGCAGACGGCCGGCGGTATCAACGACGACGACGTCGACGCCGCGTTCGGTTCCCTGTTTAATCGCTTCGAAGGCGACCGAGGCCGGATCGGCACCCTCGCGTTCCGAGCGCACAACGTCAACGCCCACACGCTCGCCCCAGGTGGTGAGCTGGTCCGCCGCGGCGGCACGGAAAGTGTCGGCCGCACCGAGAAGCACCGTCTTTCCTTCTGCAACGAGTACGCGCGCCAGCTTTCCGACCGTTGTCGTCTTTCCGGTACCGTTCACACCGACCATCAAGATAGAAGCGGGATGAGAGACCTCACTTCCGGTGCTACCCGGGGTAACATCAGCGTCGTCCGGGGAAGATGCCGCCGCAGTCTCATCCGCATTTGACACGGGCGCCTCCACATGCAGGCTGCGATCCATATCGGCATCGACGAGGCGAATGAGTTCAGATCGGAGGATGGCCCGTACACGCTCGGGATCCCGCGTGCCTTCAACCTTCGTTTGCGTGCGCAGGGCGTCCATGATTTCCGCCGTCGGATCCAGCCCGACATCGGCCATCAGCAGGGTATCTTCAATTTCTTCCCAGTCCGCCGGCGACAAATCACCACGGGAAAGAATGGATAGCAGAGTCTTGCCGAGTCCCCCGGATCGGGCAAGCCGGGCGCGCAGGCGTTGCATTCGTGATGGAAGCGACTCCGGCATCTCGAGCGGGACAACCGTGATTTCCGGCTCGGCCACTACCTCCGGCTCGCCGGGAAGGGCCTGATCACCTGCTGGTACCGCTTCTTCAGAACCGGCCTCCGGAAGCGCGGGCTTCTCCTGCACGGGCGGCAGGCGGTAGTCGTCGCGCCGCCTTCCCTTCACCACAACGGCTGCAATCACACCAACCGCGGCGAGAATGGCAACGATGATAATAGTGATCGTCTGAGTCTTATCCACGCAGCCAGTCTAGCGGGACCGGTACCGCTAGCGTAGAGCGTCCGCTCACAACGTCGCGGATCACAGCCCGCTGCGCGGTTGATATCTGTATTCACCCCTGAGCAACGTATCCGTCTCCAACCAGAGTGCCGCCATCCAGATACCTTCGCTTGGCGGCGGTGCGACCACGCCGCCTACCCCGCCCCT
This sequence comes from Actinobaculum sp. 352, assembly GCF_003957265.1. Taxonomy (NCBI): domain Bacteria; kingdom Bacillati; phylum Actinomycetota; class Actinomycetes; order Actinomycetales; family Actinomycetaceae; genus Actinobaculum; species Actinobaculum sp. 352. Next base: position 111,459 of record NZ_RQSN01000004.1, read on the forward strand.
ATGGCGCAGCGTTTAGGCTGAGCGGCGCTGCTGCATACTCGGCTTTGGCCATGTGGGTTGCAGCGGATGTGAGTCCTGCACGAGGTCGCTCAGCGGATCGATGCCACTAGCCGCTTGGCGTGGACCGGTTGGAGCATTATCCACGCTATCCGCAGCAGTTTGTGCCACCGCGTTTTCATCGCCAGCAGCGTTTCCCTGTACTGCGTGCGCCGCCTCCGCAGGCTCCAAATCGCCAGACGGCTCCTCGCCCTCGCCCCTTTTGGATGGCAATACCGCCGACGCAGCTTCGCTCACCTTGGCAAAGACCGGAGCGGAGACCGCCTTCATCGACGCCGTCGCGTGCCGTTCCATGGTGACCATCCGGCTCCACTCGTTCTCGATATCCTCCGGACGAATGTAGGGGTCGTCATCCACCGGAAAACTGCTAAAGACATCCGAGACTCCAGCATCTCTGACCCGCACCTCAAAATCGTCGACAGACGCACCGTCCGAACGCAATGCGCTCACCGTGTCGGAGACTACCGAGTTGACGTCGCGCCCACTCGAAGCGAACACGAGGTAGTAGATTGTCCAGACCGCAGCCAAAACAGCGAGCACGATGAGAATTGCAGCAAACACGTAGTCAATTATCGCCGAGAATCTGTATGAATTCAGTGAGGCGCGGCTCGACACGCCGTGAACTCCATTACACCCTCACGTTGTGCATGTCAAGCATTTCGCAACAATTTGATAAAGCTTGGTTTCGTTCCGATTACACAATAATGCGGCTCAGACGGGCAGGGTTGCCCATAGTGGCAAGATTCCGCCAGTACCGCCGTTATACGATGTTTATCGCCTCGGCCGCTCATTGTGGTGCCATATCGCGCATTCGCTGCGACACCACACTGGTGAGACCTTCCTCACGCATCGCGACACCGTAGAGTGTATCGGCGATTTCCATGGTCCGTTTCTGGTGAGTGATGATCAGCAGTTGGGACGAGTGCTGCAGCTCCTTGAAGATCTCGATCAGGCGCGACAGGTTCACGTCGTCGAGCGCTGCCTCCACCTCATCCATGACATAGAACGGGGAGGGACGCGCCATGAAAATTGCCACCAGGAATGCAATGGCCGTCAATGACCGCTCGCCACCGGATAGCAACGACAGTCGCTTCACCCGCTTTCCTGCCGGTCGGGCCTCAATTTCGATACCGGTTGTCAGCGGCGAGTCGGGGTCCGTGAGAACGAGACGCCCCTCGCCGCCAGGAAAAAGTCGCGCGAAGACCTCCGTGAAACGGTCGGCGACATCGGCCAATGCTGATCGCAGCACATCTTCGATATGCTCATCGAGATCGCGAACGATCTGCAGCAAGTCATCGCGAGACTTGCGCAGATCCATGAGTTGACCGGCCAGGTAACGTTGCCGCTCCTCCAACGCGGCATGTTCCTCCAGCGCCAGCGGATTGATCTTCCCAAGCCGTGCCAGATCGCGCTCCGCTCGCGCCAACCTTCTCTCCTGTTCCTCGCGCACATAGGGCACTTCGCCATCTTCGGTGGGGATCATGGCAAGAGGTCCGTACTCCTCGATAAGACCCTCCGCCTCCATTCCCAGTTCTTCCAGGGCCTGCGCCGAAAGTTGCTCAAACCGTAGGCGCAGCTCTGCGCGAGCCAGTTCGCGGCGATGGCCGAGATCCGCTAGTTCACGCTGCGCGGACTGCAGTTCGTCAAGGTGCCGCCGAGCGGCGGAAATCTCCGTTTCCCGTGCCGAACGCGACGAATCCGCTGCAGCACGCTTCTCTCCCACCTGTGTGCGCAGCGCTCCGGCCGCGGAAAGCGCACGTTGCGCCCATACGCCAACCTCGGATGCCGACTGCGCCGCCACCGCCCGCCGTTGTGCCGCCTGCTCCTCCCGGCGGATTCGCTCCTCGACCGCAGCCGCCTGGCGGCGCAGAGACTCTCCGCGTCCGGCAATGGCGCGAAGGCGTTCTTCCCGCGTACGCAAATGCAGACGTGCTTCCGTCTCAGCCTGCCGTGCGGTGCGGGTCTTCTGATGCGCCTCGTCCCGTTGCTTGCCCGCTTCCTGCACGCGCTCCTCGAATGCCTCCGGCCCGGTACTGGCTACCTCTTGCCGTGCTTGAAGGCCGAGCAAGGCCGCACGGCGCTCTTCGAGTTCGCTGAGAAGCCGCTCCTGACGCTCTTCAGATCGGGTGACCTCCTCGGAGGCATTGGCCAGCGTTTGCCGTAACGCGCCCAGCTGCGCCGTGGTAGCTGCGAGTTTTGAATCGCGCGCCGCCAACTCAGCCCCCGTTCGCTCATTCTCCGCCTCAGCCTCCGCTAACCGCGACTCGGCCTCCGCCAGACTCCGTGCCAGTGACTGCGCCGTTTGCGCCGCCTCCTGCGCCTGCCCAAGCGCCTCTTCGTATGCGCTCTGCCGGGCGAGTAAGGATGCCTGGGAGTTCTCCCCTCCCCATGCCCGGTAGGCGGTGAGCACATCGCCCTGCCGCGTCGCCACCAGTGGCGCGCCCGCGTCGATGAGTTTGCGCGCGGTCACGAGGTCGGCAGCGAGGGCAGCTCCGGCAAGCAAATGATTCACGGCACTTTGTATACCGGGCTGGGCCTCAAGAACAGAAAGCGCGACAACGGCCGCGTCAACATCTGGCTGAACGTGTTTCCAGGCCTCCGCCAGTGCGCGCGTGTTCTCCTCCTCCCGCTCATCGGCCCCACCGGCCGAAGTAATGACAATTTCCAAGTGCCCGGCCGCGGCTTCCCGCGCGGCGCGCAGCGTGTCCACCGCCGCGTCCAAATCCTTACCGACAACCGCCGTCGCCGCACCAGCCAGTGCCGCCTCCAGAGCCGTTTCCCACCCCTGGTCAACCCTGAGTTGCTCCCGCAAAACGCCGGTGATGCGCGGGCCGGATTCCAGCGCCCATGCCGTGGCGTCCTCCGGAACCAGCGACAACCCCAGCGCATCCGCTTTGGCGTTCCACGCGGCTGCCTGTTCTCGCGCTTCCTGCTGTGCGTCACGCGCCTGAGCCACAGCACGCTGCGCGGCCGCCAACTCACGCGAAGTCTCCTCATGAGTGATCGCTAGAACATCGTCGGTATCCGATGCGGCCACAATATCCTCTTCGAGGCGAGCGCACTCCGTAGCCGCATTGTTAGCACGTGCGCGAGCTGCCTCTAACGACGTCGCCACTCGCTCCGCTTCCTCGCCCAGCGACTCTATTCTGGTTGTAACCGTTTGAATCTGCCCCAGCAGGCGGGCAGCGTCTTCGCGACGGTCGGCAGCCGCACGGTTCAGTTCCGCCAACTCGCGTTCGACCGTGCGTTCGTGCGCCTCAAGTTTCTCGCGCTCCGCGATGGCCTGCGTCAAACGGTCCTGGGAGGCGGTGACTTCCTCGGCCAAGGAATCTTCTTGTTGTTGTGCCTCGGCCGCCCGCTGCCGGATCTCTTCGGGTGTTTCGCCGTGGCTACGCGCGGTAGTGGCCGCCTGTAGCGAACGCACACGTTCCGCAGCCACCTGACCGAGCGAGCGAAACCGCTCCTCCAGGGATGTCAGGCGCTCCCATTGTTCGGTGAGTCGCGCCAGTTCCGGACTCGCCTGCGCCGCCGCCTCCTCCAACGCCGCCACGCGTTCACGCGCCGCTTCCACCTGCCGTGCGTTCTCCGCCTGCTGTTGAGCGAGTTTCTCAGCATCCACATGCTCCGCTTGGACGCGCGCCTGTTGCTGTGCCAGATCGTCGGCCAGTAGTCGGGAGCGTGCATCGCGCGCATCAGCCTGGATGATCTGTGCGCGCCGCGCCGCCTCCGCCTGCTTGGCAAGCGGTCCGAGCTGACGCCGCAGCTCGGTGGTGAGGTCCTCGATGCGGGTAAAGGAACCTTGCATTGATTCCAGTTTGCGCAGCGCCTTTTCCTTGCGCCGCCGATGCTTCAAAACGCCGGCAGCCTCCTCAATGAAACCGCGTCGGTCCTCCGGGTTCGCCGTCAAAACCGCGTCGAGCCGCCCCTGGCCGATCACAACGTGCATCTCACGGCCCATACCCGTATCGGAAAGAAGCTCCTGAATATCGAGTAGGCGGCAGGAGGTTCCATTGATCGCGTACTCGGACCCGCCCGAACGGAATAGCGTCCGCGATATCGTCACTTCGGTGTAGTCAATGGGTAGGGCACTGTCGGCGTTATCGATGGTTAACGCAACTTCAGCACGTCCCAGCGCGGGACGCTTCGACGTGCCGGCGAAGATGACATCGGCCATGGCGCTACCGCGCAGCGTCTTTACTCCCTGTTCCCCCATCACCCAGGCGAGCGCATCCACCACATTCGACTTCCCCGAACCGTTCGGGCCGACGACGCAGTTAATCCCCGGTTCGAAGCGCATGGTGGTGGCGGATGCGAAGGATTTGAATCCGCGCAACGTCAAGGTCTTCAAATGCACGTATCCCACAATAGGGCACGTTTAAGCCCCTAGCGGTCATCCGGCCTGGGCGTGGGAGAAATCCTGCGCTTACGCCGGTTCCTCCAGGCCGGCTGCGATGGCATCGGCCACGGTATCCACTGCCTGCCGCGCATCGGCGTCGGGGCTGGAAACGGTAACCGTATCGCCGAAGCTGACACCCAACAGCATCAGCGTCATCATCGAGTCGGCCTCCGCGCCATTGACAAGGATCCGCACTGGCTGTTTGGCTACCAGTTGTGCCAGGAGAGCCGCCGGACGCGCATGCAGGCCAGCACTATCGGCAATTACCACCTGCCGGGAGTACTGCCGCCCGGACGCCGGGACTGCACCAGCGTCGCTCGTGCCGCCGGTCGCCGACTCGGTGCCTACCTGCACCGAGCGCATCTGGTGCCCGTCCGTCGAGGCACCGGTGAAGCTCGCGTTGCCCGTCACTCCGGGCCCATCCTCGGAAATCCATTGGGCTAGTGGCGATGCAACCGCATTAAGAACTTCATCAACACCCGCTCCGGCTTGCGCGGCAGCGCTACCGGCCACGGTTCCCTCCAGGAAAGGACCGGCTCCAAGAATCCTGCGCGGCCTTCCATCCGCAACCGTCCCACCGGCCTCAACGGCCATTTCCGCACTCATACGTGCCGAGCCGAGATCGGCCATAAGGACCACATGTTCACAGCGCTGTTCCACTTCTTCACAGGCGGCCAACACAGCGGTGAAATCCGAGCCATACCCACCGTCCGCATCGCCGCCGGTCGGTACTAGCACAAGCGTCGGCGCCATTTGCGCCGCCAATTCCGCTACCGCCTGCGCCGCCTTCGCCGAGTGCGAGACCAGCACAAAACCGACGCTCATGAGCCTGTTGTTTCCTCCTTTGCCGCCTCCTGCGCTGCGGCCAGAATATAGGACGTTGACACCGCCCCGGGGTCCAGATGCCCGGCAGAACGCACCCCCAGGTATGAGGCACGCCCCTTGGTTGCGACCATGTCAAAGGTGGACTGCGCGCCAACAGCAGCCGCCCGCGCAGCCGCTTCAAGCACCGCATGGCACCCGCCGCCTACTTCGGCGGCGTGAGCCGCCGCACGGACCGCAGGAGCCCACGCATCGACCATGGTTTTCTCCTCCTCGGCCGCCTTGCCACGCTCCTGAATACCGGTACACGCCGCTTGCAGCATCGCCACCAGCTCATTCGGGCCAATATTTTCCCGCGCCGCACCCGCCATACGCAGGTAGGCGGTACCGAGCAATGGCCCCGATGCGCCACCGACGGTTGACATCAGCGCCATCGCGATGGAACGCAGCAGCGGTGCGGGAGCCGGATCCGGCACGTTGTCCACGGCCTTCAACGCCGCAGAGTAGCCGCGGTCAAGGTTCTCACCGTGGTCGCCGTCGCCGATGGCACGGTCCAATTCGATGAGTTCCTCCCGGTGCCGGTGTATGGACGCCGCTGCACGGCGTGTCCAGTCCACAACCCACAGGCCTCCGAGCGTAGCAGCCACCTCAGTATCCCTTCCGCAATGCCGCCGTCCACACCGGGGCATCCCATCCCGCCAGCATGGCGTCCGTGGCTCGCGCCAGTGTGACAGACACGCCTTGCATATCGAGGCTGGTGACGTAGTTGCCTACCAGCGCCCGCTCGACTCTCACATCGAGCGCATCGAGCCGTTGTGCTACACGTCGGAAGACAATATCCAATTGGTAGGCGGGAGTTGCCCCCATGCCGTTGACGAGCACGAGCACCCCTTCGCCCGCGTCGAGTTGCAGGTCGTCCACAACAGCGGCCACTAAGCGGTCCGTTAACTCGTCGGCACTGGCCATGGCGATACGCGCCGCGCCAGGTTCGCCATGGATACCGATTCCCAGCTCGACTTCATCCGCAAGAAGCTCGAATCCAGGTTTTCCAACATGCGGCACGGTGCAGCCTCCCAATGCCAATGCCATTGACCTGACTTCCCGCGCGGCCTCTTCGGCGGCGGCAGTGACCGCTTCCAATGCACCCCCGGATGCAGCTGCCGCCCCCGCTATCTTTTCAACGAAGAGCGTTCCTGCCACCCCGCGCCGACCGGCTGTAAAAGTGGAGTCCTCCACCGCAACATCGTCGGCCACAAGAACCGAACGGACCGTGTGCCCGTCGGCCTCAGCCAGTTCCCGGGCCATGTCGAAGTTGAGAACGTCGCCGGTGTAGTTCTTGACGATGCACAGTACGCCGTCGCCGGTATCGGTGCCCGTGATGGCTGCGAGGATGGTATCCGGGGAGGGGGAGGTGAATACGGCACCCGGAACTGCGGCGTCAAGCATACCGTTGCCCACGAGACCGGTGTGGAGGGGTTCGTGGCCCGATCCGCCTCCGGATATTACCGCGACACCGCTGGTGCGCGGTTGTGCACGCCCCACCCACAGCGGGTCGCGGTGCAAGGTGATAATGTCAGCGTTGGCGCGGCACAGGCCCTCCAGCGCCTCTTCGACAACGTCACGCGGGTCATTGATGAGTGCCTTCATCGTCTTCACCTTCCTGTAGTGCGTGTTGTCGTATGTTTCCGCTGCGGCGCCATCGGCGGCGGAGCCGATTCATATGCCGCCCGGTGGGACACGGCTGCCGATTCCCCACCCGACCCCTTGCGGCCGGGGTTGCAGGGCGCAGCCGGGTCACCGTCGGCGCGTGGTAATCCCTCGTCTTTGTGGGCCTTACCACGGCGGTTAACGCCGTGCGGGAGGATCATTCGCCCGCCGCACCGGCGCAGCGATTGCCACCCGTCAACAGCAGTTGCTATTCGCCCGGGAACCAGAGAGCGATCTCTTTCTCAGCGTTCTCTGGACTGTCGGAGGCATGGATAATGTTCTCGATGTTGCCGGTTCCCCAGTCACGAGCCAGATCGCCCCGAATCGTGCCCGGAGCTGCCGCGGTGGGATCGGTGACACCACAAAGATTCCGCACACCTTCGATCACCCGGCTGCCGGAGAAAATGGCGGCCACAATTGGGCCCGATTCCATATAAGCGGCAATATCCGGGAAGAAGGGCTTATCAACTAAATCGCTGTAGTGCTCCTGAAGGAGTTCCCGATCAGCCTCGCGCCAACCGATGTTCTCCAGCACGTAGCCCTTGGCTTCAATGCGACGCAAAACCTCGCCCACGAGTTGCCTGCGCACACCGTCCGGCTTGATCAGAATAAGGATCCGTTCCGTGTTCATGATCATATTCTCGCATTATGATGTGCGGCGCGCAGCAGTCTTGCACGATCTGCTCCCGTTACGCTCCGTCCACGGAGTTCTTTCCCAACAGCTGCCGCACCCGCCCGATGAGTTGTACCGATCCGAGTACCACCACGGCAGGGGCCGTCATGGGCTGTGAATCGTCGGATTCTGCGCGTGCAGCGGCGAGGTCAATGGCGGAGAGGAGATCCTCCTCGAGGTGCACACGGTCGGCTCCGAATACGTCATGAGCTGCTGCCGCCAGTTCCTCGGCGGGCATGGCACGCTCCGATGGCATGCCGGTGACCACAATTTCCGCCAGCACCGGTTCAAGCACGCCGAGCACGCCCTCGACATCCTTATCCGCCATCATTGCAATCACACCGACAAGCCGCCCCGGGAAGTACTCTGGCAAGGCACGTGCCGTGGCGAGCGCACCGTGCGGATTGTGCGCAGCATCGATAACAACCGTGGGCGAGTTACGCACCACTTCCATTCGTCCGGGCGAACTCACCGCCATAAAGGCATGCTCGACGACGTCGCCGCTCAGTGCCGACCCGTCAAAGAAAGCCTCAACCGCTGTGATCGCCAAGGCCGCATTCTCCGCTTGAAACTCTCCGCGCAGTCCAAGAGGAATATCTTCGTATACCGCCGCCGGAGTCTGCACTGTGACAAGCTGCCCGCCCACTGCGGTTTCGCGGGAGAGAACTCGCAGGGTTGGACCAGCCGAAATCAACCTGGCGCCAACGTCCCGGCACCGCTGCGCAGGCATATCAGCGATCTCTTCGGGCTGCGCGGCGCACACGAGCACACTGCCCGGCTTCACGATGCCCAACTTCTCCCGCGCAATACCACTCAATTCGTTGCCCAACCACCGCTCGTGATCATGGGAAATCGGCGTCAGGACGGCGACGTCCGCATCGATGACATTAGTTGCGTCCCAGAGTCCGCCCATCCCGACTTCCACGACGGCGACCTCCACCGGCGCATTGGCGAAAGCGGCGTATGCCATCGCGGTAAGCACCTCGAAGAAGCTGAGCCGCGGCCCTCCGGCCTGCTGCGACTTCGCGTCCGCCAGTGCAATGAAGGGCTCGACGTCATCCCATGTGGCAACAAAATCCTCCCGGGAGATCGCCTGCCCGTCAACGGCGATCCGCTCACGGACGCTCTCCAGGTGTGGGGAGGTGAACCGTCCGGTTCGCAGGCCGCGTTCCCGCAGCAGGGCCTCAATCATCCGCGCCGCCGAGGTCTTGCCATTGGTTCCGGTGACGTGAATGGCGTGAAATGAACGCTGCGGATTGCCCATCATGTCAAGGCAGTCGCGCACCCGCTCCAATGATGGCTGCACCTTATGCTCGGGGGCACGGGAGATTATATCCTGATAAATTGCCTCGACCTGGGCGTCAAGCTCCGCCTGCCGAGCCAGACCTTCCGGAGTGTCTGAATTCGCCTTACTCACTGAATCCGCCTCGCTCACTAACGTCTTGTTCCTCTGTCACCGCGCCTCCGCCACCCGGCAGGGGCACTTCACCCGCCGAGTGGCGCAGCCCAACGCGCGCTGCACGGCGACCTCCACCCAGTGGATGCCGCCGCACCATCACGGTCGGTACCGCACACGTCACCGTAGGTCAGTTCTCCATTTTTGCGACGTCCACCTCAAGGGACGTCACCCCACCGGCGACATCCGCCTGCAGGGCAAGTGTCTCCGTCGCGATGAACTCCAGGTGACTGCGCACGCCTTCCACTCGCTCATCGGGTACGCGCAAGGTGAGGGCGATCCGGTCGGCCACGTGTAGCCCGGCGGTCTTGCGTTCCTCCTGGACCGCGCGCACGACGTCGCGGGCGTATCCCTCTGCCTCTAATTCGGCGTCGAGTTGCGTATCCAACACGACGAAGGAACCGGAGGCCAGGACTGCAGCCACTGACCCTTCGTCGGCCGACACCGATGTGGTCAGCGTGTACTGCCCTTCGGTCAGTTCAACCGCCGGATCGGTATGCAGTAGCACACCGTTGCTCGTCTCTTCCCAAGCACCCTCTCGCGCCGCCTTGAACAGTGCCGAGGTTTGCTTGCGGACCGCGGGATCCAGCTCACGCGGAAGCACAGCCAGCTCCCGTGTCACCGTCAAACCGCAGGTCTCTGGATCTTCCAGGATCACATCTTTCACGTTGACTTCGGACGCGATCAGCGCACGGTAGGCGGAGAGATCCGCCGTCGAGACGACCCGCAGGGACCGCAGAGGTTGGCGCACACGCAGCTTGTTCGTCTTGCGCAGCGAATGGGCCGCAGATACAACCGCGCGGACCTCGTCCATCTGCGCAACGAGCACCGGGTTGGCAACGGCATCTGGAAGCTCCGGCCAATCGGTGAGGTGAACGGATCGTCCACCGGTCAATCCACGCCAAATCTCCTCTGTCACCAACGGGAACAGTGGCGCCATGACGCGGCACAGCACCTCCAGCGCTGTGTAAAGCGTGTCGAATGCCCGATGGTCTTCCGCCCAGAAGCGGTCACGCTGGGTACGCACATACCAATTGGTCAGTACGTCCAGGTAGTCGCGGATGCTTTGCGCCGCCCCGGGGATCTCGTATTCATCAAGTCGGCTACGCACGGTGTCGGCCAGGTCCTTGGTGGAGGCCAAGAGGTAGCGGTCCATCACTTCAAGATCGGCCAAGGCCTGCGGATCGGACAGATTGATCGCCTGAGCGAGATACCCCTGCCCCTTGGCGCAGGTCTGTGCGTAAAGCGCGAAGAAGTACCACGAGTTCCACAGCGGCAGCTCGATTGACCGCACGGACTCGCGGATGCCTTCCTCGGAGACGGACAGGTTGCCGCCTCGCAGAATGGTGGAACTCATCAGTGTCCAACGCACCGGATCGGAGCCGTAGGTATCAAACATCTCGGTGGGATCCGGGTAGTTGCGCAGCGACTTGGATGCCTTCTGCCCGTCGTCGCCCAAAACGATGCCGTGGGAGACACAGGTGGTGAAGGCACGGGAGTCGAAAAGCGCGGTGGAAAGCACGTGTAGCGTATAGAACCAACCGCGCGTCTGGCCGATGTACTCGACGATGAAGTCTCCCGGGAAGTGATTCTCGAACCACTCCTTGTTCTCGAACGGGTAGTGCTTTTGCGCAAATGGCATGGAACCCGAATCGAACCAGCAGTCCAGGACATCGCTGATTCTCCGCATAGTTGACTTTCCGGTCGGATCATCCGGATTGGGGCGGGTCAGTTCATCGATATACGGACGATGCAGATCCACCTCTCCCTGCGGATTGCGTGGCAGTCGACCGAAGTCCCGTTCCAGCTCTGCCAGAGAACCGTAGACGTCGACACGAGGATACTGCGGATCGTCCGACTTCCACACAGTGATCGGTGTGCCCCAGTAGCGGTTTCGGGAGATTGACCAGTCACGCGCACCGGCCAGCCAGTGCCCGAACTGTCCCTCCTTGATATGGTCCGGCACCCACATGATGCCCTCGTTCAGTTCGACCATACGGTCGCGGAACTTGGTGACCGCGACGAACCAAGAGGAAACGGCGCGGTAGATCAGAGGCTCTCGGCAGCGCCAGCAGTGCGGATAGGAGTGCACGTAGTTCTTCTCCTGTACGAGCACCGACCTTTCCTGCTCCGGTCGTCGGCTCAGCGGGCCGGATGCATCACGCAGGTCGCGGATGATGGGACGATTCGCATCGAAGACGAGTTCACCTTCGTAGTCCGGGACTTCCGAGGTGAATCGGCCGTCCTCCCCCACCGGAACAACCGTGCCGATGCCGACTGCCTGGCAGGCGATCATGTCATCCTCGCCGAAGGCCGGGGCAAGGTGGACAAGGCCGGTGCCGTCTTCCGTCGTGACGTAGTCGGCGGGGATTACCGTCCAAGCGTTCGGTCCGGGAGTCTCTTCGCCGCGTCCCGTGAAATAGTCGAAAATCGGGTGGTAACGCCGCCCGACCAGTTCTGTGCCCTTGTACTGTTCAAGGATCTGCGGTTCTTCACCGAGTTCTTTTGCGTAAGCAGCCACACGGTCGCGGGCGATGATGACGCGTTCACCGGCGACGGGCGAGTCAAGTTCCGAACTCACCACCACGGTTACGTAGTCCACCTGCGGCCCCACGGCCACGGCCGAATTGGACGGAAGGGTCCACGGCGTCGTCGTCCAGATCAGCAGTAGTTCACCAGTGTCCGCCATGCGCATACCAACGGTGACCGTCTGATCCTGCCGGTCACGGTAGGTGTCATCCATACGGAGCTCGTGGTTGGACAGCGGCGTCTCATCGTGCCAGCAGTATGGCAGGACTCGATAGCCCTCGTATGCCAGACCCTTGTCATACAGCTGTTTGAATGCCCAGATCACGGATTCGATGTAGTCCGTGTCAAGCGTCTTGTAACCTTTTTCGAAGTCCACCCAGCGTGCCTGACGGTTGACGTAGTCCTCCCACTCCTTGGTGTATTTGAGCACGGAGGTGCGGCAGGCATCGTTGAATTTGTCGATGCCCATGGCTTCGATTTCGGACTTGTCTTCGATGCCTAGCTCGCGTTCGGCTTCCAGCTCGGCCGGAAGACCGTGCGTGTCCCACCCGAATACGCGGTCTACTTTCTTTCCGCGTTGCGTCTGATAGCGGGCGACGAGGTCCTTCACGTAGCCGGTCAGAAGGTGCCCGTAATGTGGGAGTCCGTTGGCGAAGGGCGGGCCGTCGTAGAAGACGAACTCATTGGAGCCGTCCGGACCGCTCGGGCGCTGGTCTATCGACGCCTGGAACGTCCCATCCTGCTTCCAGTAGGTGAGAACGCTTTCTTCCAGCTGTGGGAAGCGCGGGGATGTCTCAACGTCTCCGTCACGGTGAAGCGGGTAGTCGGCCATGTCATCTCCTTGTCGCATCGGTCAGGCGAGGACGACACTCGGATGCACGGGCATCCGCAGCCGCGGTACCACCTCGCTTGCCGCGCACATGCGTGGCCGCTCATTGGGGACGATAACGAGTCCATCCGTCCGGTTCTACTGGGGCCGCACCCGCAACCGCAGCAGCCGCACCCCGCCATGGCTGGCGTGTTAAGCGGCACCTCCACAGTCGCGTCGGGCCTGTTCTTCCGGATGCTCGCCGGTGATACCCCGCTGCCGGTACATCCGCCACGGGCCGGGTCAACACAATGTCACTAGTCTAGTTCGCGGGACCGTCAAGGCCAACCCGCAAGGCTGCGCTCACCGCGTGAGATGACTCTCGTGCGACCTCAGCGATGCGCCCATGCCGCGCCAACTCGCGGTTCCCGGCTGTTTGCCAGATCAACCGGGCCGCCACGTAGGCGATGGCGCGCCATATCAAGCGCTAAGTCGCCTACAGCACCGAACTGTCTTCGTCGTCATCGTCACCGCAGTCTCCCAAGGCGGCTAGCAGCCCCTTCAGATATGCGGCCTGCCCCGCGTGTTGTGCGGCGTCGTCAATAATGCTGACAATACGAACCGCCCGAGTAACCGGCGGATCCCAGGCGCGATCAATCACCTCTGCCAGCGACTGCTCGGTGAGCGAGCTGATGTACTGATTCGCCGCGGCGACGACGGCGTCGTAGTAGCCGGTGAGAAGTGCCGTATCAGCCACCACCACGCGGGCGACCTCCTCCGGCGTTTGACCGTACCCGTGAGCGTCACGGGGAAGGTCCAATGCGAAACGGTCCACCCATCCCTGACTCGTCCACACGTCACTCGTTCCCGCCAAGCCGGCGATCTGCATGTCGATCTCCCGTGCCGCGTGCCAAGCCTGCCAGGTGATGGAGTTGGAGCTGGGAGTGGGCTGCCAGTTGGCGTCGTCGGCACTGATTCCGGCGAGGACACCGTGGAAGGTTTGCTGCGTGCGGGACAGTCCGTCAATGAGAATCGACTTGAACATACCGGTAGTCTAAGCCAGATCACTCGTCCGCTGCGGCAAGATCATCGGACGGTAGCTCTCCTTGCGAGGTGCCCTCGCGAGCGAAGAGTGCCGCCGTGGCTTGGGCTACGGGCCGAACGGTGACCGTATCGATATTGACGTGCCGGGGCCGGGTCAGAGTCCAGGCAATAACATCGGCAATATCCTCCGCCAGCAGTGGTTCGTCGATTCCCCGGTACACGGCCTGTGCTGCGTCGACATCACCCAACCTGTTCAGTGAGAACTCCGGTGTTTTCACCAGCCCCGGCGCTACTTCGATAACGCGCACCGGCTCGCCAAGCAACTCCAGCCGCAGGGTTTGCGGGATCATGGCCTCCGCATGTTTCGCCGCGGTGTAGCCTGCACCCCCGGGATAGGCCTCGTGGGCCGCCACCGATGTCACGAAGACGATATCGCCGCCGCTCTCGCGCAGCATGGGCAAAACCGCCTTTGTCAGCCGCAGCGTGCCGAGCACGTTTTTGTCGTACATGGCCTGCCAGGCGTCGATATTCGCCTCCGCCACCGGGTCAACCCCGATGGCTCCACCGGCCACGTTGACCAAAGCGGTAAGCGGCTCCTGCAGGGCCAGGAACTTCATGAGGTTGGCCACCGAATCGTCGTCGGTGAGATCTGCGGGGCAGAACTCACACCCGATCTGCCTGCCCAGTTCCTTGATTCGCCCCAACCTACGCGCGGTGGCGATCACCTCGAACCCGTCCGCCACCAGCCGACGGGCCGTCGCCTCACCGATTCCCGTTGACGCCCCTGTTACCAGCACCCGTCCGCGTGCCATATGTACCCTCTTCCCTGCTGCCTTGTCTCCAATTCACCGATGCGGCCAACCGCCCCTCTCCGGGATCCGACAGCCGCGTGGCTACTTCCACTATTCCACAACTGCCGGACGGAGCATGACATCATCCACGGGTTTGCGCTCTCCGCTTCCGCGCAGCCTAAGAATGCTTTTGCGCGAGTCACAGCGGCCGCGCTCTTCCTGTTTCCCGAGCGGCCCAACGGAAGCGGCCGTCTCTCGCGCCCGCGCGGGCAGGCAAAAACCCGTCAGCTTCTCAGCTGGCATGTTCCCCGCCGACTCGCGCCCGCCCGCATGCAAAACCCCTTGCGGGATGAGTCGGAGGAAAATGTTGCTCGCGCCGAGTATGCACGCGGAAAACCGTGGGCACACATGGAAGCAAGCGGAGAAAACGGTAGGCTCAGCAGTGCATGGTCGTGGAAGCCGGGCGCACACCCGGGCAGGCCCTCCCATGGCCCGGTTTGGGATCCGCTCATTCCGTGGCGTGGCTTGCCTATCCGCTTAGCGGCCAGGAAAGGAGAAACGATGCTGGGTTTCATCGGAGCAGGATCAATGGGGAGCGCCATTGTGCGCGGAGTGCTGAGCACAGGCATGTTCGACGCCGGCAGCGTCGTTATCTCCACCGGGCACCCAGAACACACCACCGCCCTTGCACAAGAACTTCACATTACCGCCGCCGCATCCAATAGCGAAGTGCTGCGCCTGGTCGGCCCCGAGGCGATCGTTATCGTTGCCGTGAAACCACACCTGATCGGTACTGTGTTAGATGAGATCCGCAGCGAGGCGGCCGCACAGCACACCGTCATAGTGTCGGTGGCCGCCGGTACACCGCTGAGTCTCCTCGCCTCCCACCTGGAGCCGGGCCAACCGCTTATCCGCACAATGCCGAACATTGCGGCGGCCGTCGGGCAGTCGATGACGGCCATTTGTGCCAACGAGTACGTCACCGAATCCCAGCATGAGGCCGTTACCGATGTGTTCCGGTCGGTCGGCGTGGTGATTCCTGTTGCCGAGGAGCATTTCGCCACTTTCAGTGCCATTGCCGGTTGTTCTCTTGCCTTCACCTATGAGTACATTGACGCCTTGGCGCGAGGCGCGGTGAAGAATGGCCTTCCGAAGTCGCAGGCGGTTGAGATCGCGACGCAGGCGGTTCTTGGCGCGGCTCAATTGCTGCAAAGCCGCATTGCGCAGGGTGCAACCCCGGCCTCTCTGGCAGATTCGGTTCAGTCACCCGGTGGCACCACCGTCGCGGGTGTGACCGCCATGGACGACGCCGGCTTCTCCGCCGCCGTCGTTCGCGGAGTGCAGGCGGCCATCGACCGAGATCGCGCACTGCAGGGGTGATTGCAATTGGGGGAGCGTGCCGCCCACCCTGCGAAAACGGAACCCTGCCGACTTGCACCGACGCGGCGTGGCCCGATATGCCAGCGCAGGCGCCTTCGTGGAAGAATGGAGCCCATGACCGAAACAACGCCGACCTTCGAGCCTTCCAACCAGCCTGCTTCCACCTCCGAGTTGTTACCACACACCGCGGTACCCGAAAAGGCTACCTTGGAGGGACTGGAGGAACGTTGGGGCGAACGTTGGGAAGCTGATGGCACCTACGCCTTTGATCGCACCGCCAGGCGCGAACAGGTGTACTCCATTGACACCCCTCCCCCCACAGTCTCCGGCTCGCTGCATATAGGCCACGTGTTCTCCTATACACATACGGATACGATGGCGCGTTTCCAGCGTATGCGCGGCAAGGTGGTGTTCTACCCGATGGGTTGGGACGACAACGGCCTGCCCACCGAGCGCCGCGTGCAGAACTACTACGGGGTGCGCTGCGATCCGTCGCTGCCCTATGATCCGGATTTCGTTCCCCCGCACGACGGCGGCGATGGCAAGTCCATCAAATATGCCGACCAGCAACCGATTTCGCGCCGTAACTTTATCGAGCTGTGTTGGAAGCTGACAGCCGAGGATGAGCGGCAGTTCGAAACGCTATGGCGCCACCTGGGCCTCTCCGTGGACTGGAAGCAGCACTACCAAACTATTGGTGAGAAGGCACAGAAGGTGGCACAGGCTGCCTTCCTTCGTAATCTGGAGCGGGGCGAGGCCTACCAGGCACAGGCTCCCGGCCTGTGGGATGTCACCTTCCAAACCGCCGTCGCCCAGGCAGAGCTGGAGGCCCGCGAATACCCCGGCGCCTACCACTCGCTCGCCTTCCACCGTGAGGGCGGTGACGATGTCATCATCGAAACAACACGCCCCGAACTGCTCCCGGCCTGCTGTGCCCTTATTGCCCATCCGGACGACGAGCGTTACCAGCACCTTTTCGGCACCACTGTCACCTCTCCCGTGTTCGACGTCGAACTGCCGGTGCTGGCGCATCCTGCCGCCGAGATGGATAAGGGTGCCGGTATCGCCATGTGCTGTACCTTCGGTGATCTCACCGACGTGCAGTGGTGGCGGGAGCTGAGCCTTCCCACCCGTTCCGTGCTCGGTAAGGATGGACGGCTGGTACGCGAGGTGCCCGCGTGGATCACCTCCGCGAAGGGACGTGCCATGTACGAGGAAATGGCGGGTAAGACGGCCTTCTCCGCTCGCAAGGTCCTGGTGGAGGCGCTGAAGGAGTCGGGGGAAATGATCGGTGAGGAGAAGCCGACCACCCGCATGACCAACTTCTTCGAGAAGGGCGATAAGCCACTGGAAATCGTCACTTCGCGCCAGTGGTACATCCGCAATGGTGGACGTGAATACAGCGAGGCGAACGGCCGTCAGCTGCGCGAGAACCTCATCGCGGCGGGTAAGGACCTCGCCTTCCATCCCGATTTCATGCACGTGCGCTACGACAACTGGGTCAGCGGCCTGAACACCGATTGGCTGATCTCGCGGCAGCGCTTCTTCGGGGTGCCGATTCCGGTGTGGTATCGCATCACCGAGGCCGGTGAAGTCGATTACGACGCCGTCCTCACCCCGCAGGTCGACCAACTGCCCGTCGATCCCTCCAGCGATGTTCCGGCGGGCTTTGCCGCTGAGCAACGCGGTGTTCCGGGCGGCTTCGCCGGGGAGACAGACATTATGGACACGTGGGCGACGTCGTCGCTTACCCCACAGATCGCCAGCGGCTGGCTGACCGACGACGACCTGTTCGCACGCGTGTATCCAATGGATGTTCGCCCGCAGGGCCAGGACATTATCCGCACCTGGCTGTTCTCGTCGATGGTACGCGCACATCTGGAGTTTGGGGAGAACCCGTGGCATCATGCCGCACTGTCCGGATGGATTCTTGACCCGGACCACAAGAAGATGAGCAAGTCGAAGGGGAATGTGGTCACCCCAATGGATTTGCTGGTCAAGCACGGGTCGGATGCGGTGCGTTACTGGGCCGCCAGTGCGCGACTGGGCGTCGACGCGGCATTTGACGAACAGCAGATGAAGATCGGGCGTCGCCTGGCAATGAAGGTACTCAATGCCTCCAAGTTCGCTTTCGGGATGGCCGGTGCGGATGCGGCCGTTGATCTTAACCCGGCCTCCGTCAGCGAATCCGTCGACCGAGCACTACTGGCAGGGCTGGCAGAGGTTGTGGACGAGGCGACGCGGGCCTTTGAGTCCTATGATCATACGCGCGCTCTTGAGGCGGCAGAGACCTACTTCTGGACCTTCTGTGACGACTACCTGGAGCTGGTGAAAGACCGTGCCTACGGCGAGGACGCGGCAGCGCGTTCCGCGCAGGTGACGCTGAATATAGCGGTGGACACCTTCCTGCGGCTCCTGGCTCCGTTCATCCCCTACGCCACCGAGGAAGTCTGGGCCTGGTACCGGACCGGATCGGTGCATCGCGCCGCCTGGCCCACCGCGCAGCCACTACGGGAGGCTGCGGCAGGTGCGGACGCGGATATTATCCGAGTAGCCGGTGAGGCACTGACCGTGCTGCGAAAGGTGAAGTCGGAGAACAAGGTCTCGCAGCGCACCACCTATGCCTGGGTGACGCTAACCGTCCCCGCAACTGATCGGGCTCGCCTCGACGCGGTACTGGGTGATATGGTGCGCGCCGCCCACGTGCGCGGCGAACTGGGAGTTGAGAACACGGACGACGCCGCGGCCGTCACGGTTGATTCCTACGAATTGGACCCGCCGCAACCGAAGAAGAAGTAGCGGAGTCCATCACCAAGAGGGCCGAGCCGAGAGAACCGATCACAGAGCAAAGAGCCGACCGCCGAGTAACCGCGCCCGGCGGTCGGCTTCAGGTTCGCGCACCCCAGTCGTCGGCACCGCGTTCCCAGTCGTGGCGCCGCAGGCATCAGCCATCCGCAGCTCAGTTCACACAGTTCGGCAGGAACAGTTCGGCAGGAACAGTTCGGCCCCACTCGTATCGCCCTGAAGCAGTGGGGCAACCTGTTCGGGGGATCCCGGCGGCCACAAGAAGGACTGCGGCCATGTCAGCCGCGACCATCGCGCGGCGGAAACGGAACCCTGCGCCGCCACGGCCGCGTGACACATGCCACCTCGAAGGACTCTCAGGCTCGCCCTTTTCTACGGTAGCGTAACTAGGGCACGCACGTCGAAAGGTACAGAAATGGCTGAGGAGACCACCCGTCACCCGATCGCCTTTACCCCGGGAAAGATCACCATCACCGATACGATGACGATCCCGTGGGTTCTGCGCGGTATTGCCCAGGATAATCCGAACCGCGTAGTTATCGAGCGCAAGTCGTCGATTAACACGTGGGTGCCGGTTACCTGGCGGCAGTTTGAAACGGAGATCCGTGCGCTGGCACGGGGCCTGATCGGACTGGGAGTGAAGCCCGGTGATCACATCGCGATTATGAGTCACACTCGATATGAGTTCACGCTTTTTGATCTGGCCATTTGGTCGGTGGGCGCACAGGGCGTGCCGATCTACGAAACCGACTCCACGGACCAGGCTCGGTGGATTGTCGACGACGCCCACTGCCGTTTCGCCATTGCGGAAACACAGCAAATGGCAGCGGTCTTGAACCCGCTCCTCAAGGAGTTCAAGCACTTCGAGCAGATCTTTGTGATTGAGGATGACGCGCAGGGAAAGATTTCCGCGCTGGGGTCCGCTGCCTCAGAAGAGGAAATCGACCGGCGTATTGATGCGCAGAAGGCCGATGATCTGGCGACGATCATCTACACATCGGGAACCACCGGCCGCCCGAAGGGAGCGCGGCTCACCCATCGTAATCTGTTGCATGTGGCGATTAACGGGCCCTTGGATGACAATCTCTCCGAAATTGTCGGCGGCAGGCAACGCACCTTGCTCTTCCTGCCCATGGCGCACGTCTTCGCGCGTTTCATTAATGTCATGGCGATGTACTCGGGCAATATCATTGGCTACTCGCCGGATACGAAGAACCTCGTTGCAGATATGCAGTCCTTCAAGCCGACGTATATTCTGGCAGTCCCCCGCGTTTTTGAGAAGATCTACAACGCTGCGGATGCGAAGGCTGGCCACGGTGTGAAGCTGCGGCTTTTCCGTCACTACGCAAAGGTCGCTATTACCTACTCGCGTGGCCTGGACAAGCCGGAAGGGCCATCCGCTCAGCTGAAGGCGCAGCACGCCATCGGCGATAAGCTGGTCTACCAGAAGATCAAAGAGATCACCGGTGGACATTTGCGCTACACCATCTCCGGCGGAGCGCCGCTGGGCGAGCGACTCGGGCATTTCTTCCGGGGCGCGGGGATTACCGTGTTTGAGGGCTATGGCCTTACCGAGACCTCGGCTCCCACGTCTGTGAATGTTCCCGGCAATATGCGCGTCGGATCGGTCGGCCCGGCCTACCCCGGTTGCCGTGTCACCGTTGATCCCGACGACGGTGAAATCCTTGCCAAAGGCGATCATATCTTTGCCGGTTACAACAACGATCCCAAGGCAACGAAAGCCGCCTTCACGGAGGACGGTTGGTTCCGTACCGGCGATCTGGGCCGCGTGGACGACGACGGCTTCGTGTGGGTGACCGGGCGGAAGAAGGAACTCATCGTGACGGCCGGCGGCAAAAACGTGGCTCCGGCCGTATTGGAGGATCGCCTGCGTGGGCATCCGCTTATCTCCCAAGTGGTTGTGGTCGGAGACCAACGGCCGTTTATTGGCGCCTTGGTGACCTTGGATGCGGAGATGTTGCCCGGATGGTTGAAGAACCACGGCCTGGAACCCATGGGGGTGACCGAGGCGGCAACCGATCCGCAGGTGCTGGCGGCTATCGACCGCGGCGTCAAACGTGCCAATGCCGCCGTTTCACGCGCTGAGTCCATCCGCAAGTTCACGGTGCTGCCCATCGATTTTTCCGTGCAGAATGGCTACCTGACGCCGTCGCTGAAGGTGAAGCGTAACGCTGTGTTGCGTGACTTCGCGGAAACGATCGAGCACCTGTACGAAGGATAACGGGGTATCGGTGAGCGTACGGCGCCTATGCGGGCAGATCCCCGCGTGGGCGCCGCGTTTCATTTCCGAGTGTGCGTCCCTTCTGCTCTGCCGACGCTGTGCACACCGGTGGTCAGCCTGCGAAGAGCCGCGGCATATCGCACTGAACGACGGGTGACAGCAGTCTGTGTAGCTTGTTACTGGATAGGTGGGAGCCCGTCCAACATCTCAGCCGTGGTCGGGCGAGTCCTCATCTGCCTCATGCTCGGCGGCGATCTCTTGGTGGTGACGAATAACCTCGGCGACGATGAACTTGAGGAACTTCTCAGCGAACACAGGATCAAGCCCGGATTCCTCCGCAAGTTGCCGTAGTCGTGCGATCTGCCGGGCCTCTCGCGCGCGGTCTGATGCCGGCAGACCCCGTTCCGCCTTCAGGTAACCGACTTGCTGCGTGCACCGGAAGCGTTCCGCCAATATATGAACGAGGGCGGAGTCCAAATTGTCGATGGTGCGACGGTAGCCCTCCAGCTCCACAGGCACCCTCGGGGTCTCGGCTGAAGCTGCTGTCTGGGCTGGTTCAGGCATTGCATTCATACGAACTCTCCTCGGTCACTTCGTGTTTGACGCAGCCGGCTCCGAAAACCCGCGGTATGGGCGTTTCACCCACGGGCGTTTCACCCGCGCGCCGCATCACATTAGAGTGTAGCGGTGCGATCAGCTCACGCCGCTATGCGGGCAGCATGGCGAGACGGTTCTATGGTTGCCGTCCTGCTACTCACGCCACTCAGGCAGTGCGCCCGTGGGCAGCGTTACGTTTGAGCGCGAGCTTCGGCTCGGACTCGCCCCGTGCTGCCGCAGCATCGAATACGATCTCCTCGACGTCGTCGCGTGAGGGAATTTCGAACATCGGCTCCGAGAGAAGCGACTCAAGTATGGAGCGCAGGCCGCGCGCACCGGTGCCGCGTGCCATTGCTTCGTCGGCGATCTCGCGCAGCGCGTCATCTTCCATGGTCAGGCGTACACCATCAAGCTCAAACATCTTCTGGTACTGCTTGACCAGCGCATTCTTTGGCTCACGCAGGATCCGCACCAGTGAATCGGTGTCCAGGGAATCCACCGTTGCCACCACGGGAAGCCTGCCGACCAATTCGGGGATAAGGCCGTACTTGTGAAGATCTTCGGGTGTTACCTCGCTCAGCACCTCCGTGCCCTGGTCGGCACTGTGCAACTGGGAGCCAAAGCCGATGCCTCTACGACCTGCGCGCGAGGAGATAATCTCTTCCATTCCAGCGAAGGCGCCGGCACAGATGAACAGGATGTTTGACGTGTCGATTTGCAGGTAGTCCTGCTGCGGATGTTTGCGGCCGCCCTGCGGCGGCACCGAGGCGACCGTACCCTCAATAATCTTGAGCAATGCCTGCTGCACGCCCTCGCCGGAAACATCACGCGTAATCGATGGGTTCTCGGACTTGCGCGAGATCTTATCGATTTCGTCGATGTAGATAATGCCGACCTCAGCGCGCTTGATATCGTCGTCGGCAGCTTGAATGAGCTTGAGGAGGATGTTCTCCACGTCCTCCCCCACATAGCCGGCCTCGGTGAGAGCGGTGGCGTCAGCGATCGCGAAAGGAACGTCCAGCATGCGTGCGAGGGACTGAGCCAGATAGGTCTTACCGGTACCCGTGGGGCCGATCAGCAGAATGTTGGACTTACCGATCTGCACGTCTTCGTCGTCGTCCTTGCGGCGAGGACGCGATTGCGAACGGATCCGCTTGTAGTGGTTATATACGGCAACGGCGAGCGTTCGTTTCGCCTCCGCCTGCCCGACGACGTACTCGTCCAAGAAATCGTAGATCTCGCGCGGCTTTGGAAGCGATTCGAGCGAGAACGCCGATTCCTCCTGCCCGAGCTCCTCCTCGATGATCTCATTGCACAGCTCGATGCACTCGTTGCATATGTACACACCCGAACCGGTGATGAGCTTCTTGACCTGGCGCTGGCTCTTTTGACAGAACGAGCATTTCAGCATGTCAGCGGCATCGGCCGTTCGTGGCATGGGCTTCTCTCCCTCATTGCGCGTGGGGCCCGAATAGGCCTCTCTCCAATTTCACACCATGACGCGGCATTTCGCACGTTTCCACGCGGTGATCACACGTGGGCTGTGCCATGATCGCCCATGTGTCCGCTGCCGGACACAGTGCCATCCCTCCAACTGCGACGCTGCAGCGGGCAGTCGTCCTGCTGCCCGCTCACCTGCCATACCGCTCACCGCGCGGGCAGATGGGGCCCAGTTCGGCGGCGTCGTCCGGGCCTGGACCGTACCGCTCACCGCGCGGGCAGATGGCCCGAGTACCACCGCCCTCCCCAACGAAGACGAGTAGTACGTGACTGATCCCCGGGAGAAGCACTCCCCCGGGGATCACTATGAACGATGCCACGCGGCAAGTAGCCGACGCAGAGCCGTCCGGTTGCTGCCCGACGGCCAAGGCGTACCTGCCGCCTATCAGGCCTGCGGCTTCGCCTTGCGGGACACCAGGACCTGGTCCACGAGGCCGTATTCCTTCGCCTGCTCGGCGGTGAGGATCTTGTCGCGCTGGATGTCCTGCGCAATTTCTTCGCTTGTCTTGCCCGAATGCGCAGCCAAGGTGTCGCAGAGCCAGTTCGTCATCCGGTCCAATTCATCGGCGACGATGGCAATATCGGACGCCTGGCCCTGCATGCCCTCCATGGCGGGCTGATGGATCAACACGCGCGCGTTGGGAAGAGCGAGGCGCCGCCCCGGCGCACCGGCAGCCAGCAATACCGCCGCCGCAGAGGCGGCCTGGCCCAGGCACACCGTCTGGATCTCCGGTTTGATGTACTGCATCGTGTCGTAGATCGCCGTGAGCGCGGTGAAGGAGCCGCCCGGCGAGTTGATGTACATGGTGATGGGAGAATCCGGGTCCTGGGATTCCAGCACGAGCAACTGTGCCATGACATCGTCCGCAGAGGCGTCGTCCACTTGAACTCCGAGGAAGATGATCCGATCCTCGAACAGTTTCGCGTACGGATCCTGCCGCTTGTAGCCGTAAGGAGTCCGCTCCTCGAAGTTCGGCAGCACATACCGTGAGCTCGGCATAGCCGGAGCACTACCTCCGGGCAGGCCAGCCACGGCGGCACCAGTGGCGATATTCGTATGCATTGACATGTGCTTCACTCCCCCTGCTCCTGCTCGTATTGCTCGGACTCTCCGGCGCTCTCTAGCTCGGGTTCGCCGTTGGTGGTTCCGATAACGGCCTGCGAATTCGTGATGATGTGATCGACGAAGCCGTATTCGAGGGCTTCCTGCGCAGTGAACCAGTGATCGCGATCGGAGTCGGCGATGATCTGCTCCACTGATTTCCCGGTGTTCTCCGCGATGATCTCGGATAGCTCCTGCTTCATCTTGATGATGAGGTCAGCATTGATACGAATATCGGTTGCGGAACCGCCAGCTCCACCGGATGGCTGATGCATGAGCACGCGGGTGTGCGGCGTGATGTATCGCTTTCCCTTCGCCCCTGCGGTAAGTAGGAACTGCCCCATCGAGGCCGCCATGCCCATCCCCACCGTCACGACATCGGGCTTCACGTACTGCATGGTGTCGTAAATCGCCATGCCGGCGGTGACGGAACCGCCGGGAGAATTGATGTAGAGGTAAATGTCTTTGTCAGGATCTTCGGCCGCGAGCAGCATCATCTGGGCGCAGATAATATTGGCATTCTCATCACGAACCTCGGACCCCAGCCAGATAATGCGCTCCTTCAGGAGCCTGTTGTAGACCGAATCGCCAAGGCCCAGGCCCTGGCGATCGTCGCCGGCCAACTGAGGCATACTCACGTGGTTTCCTTCCTCGACCGGGAGACCCCGGCCCAAGAGCGTCTTGGATTAGTATCGATATGCCACCTTAGCGCGAAGACGCGACCATGTTCACCGCAAGAGGCGGTTATTTCGCTTTGGGCGCATGGCTGCTGGCAACGGAATCCGTGTTGACCAACGGAATTCGTGTGGCGGGCAGACTCTCGGAAGCACAGACTCTCGTCACGCTGCGGAGCCGAAAGTCAGAGGCGTGACGGAGGAGGTACGGCGGTCTGATTACGACCGGATCAGTAGGCGCAACGCTACCTTTAGGAGCGCTAGGCTTCAAAAGCATGAATCACGTGGCAGCAACAACGAGTGAGCAGCCAAGTAGTAATGCGGCTGAACACCGGTGGGGGTGCCGCGATGATCGCGGCACCCCCACGTAAGTCGGCCGGTTCGACGTATCTACGGCCCGCGCGACGGAAGGCGAAGTACCCGGCCATCAACTCAGCGCGACATGACCTTCATCGATGGCACCGACTCAACCATTCTCTTTCCTTCGCTAGGACTTGAAATTATGAACTGTCCAGGCTGCTCCACCTGTGCCCAAACGAACCTCCATCCATGCCGTCCAGCCAGCGGGAAATCCCTTGAAGAGAACGGAGAGATTCGCGGAGTAACGCACACGACTGCTCGAGAACTTTGTAAAACGATGATTAGACAGCGAGCCGCCTATCAATCGGTGGGTCATACCGTAGTACCTTGTAATAGAGCCAACTCTGCCCTTGACAGTGTTCCGGTCAAAATGAAAACCCATCTGCCACACGCCAAACTCAACGTTCGCAAAGCAGTTCTTGTAGTTTGCATGGTAATTGCTGGAACTCACCAGTCGACAGGAAGAGATGCCGGCGGGCATTGGATCATCCGGATTCTCGGGAACGGCATCGATCGTGGAGACGACCACGGAGCCATCCGCATACCGTTCGATGGTGACGTCGCTGGCGCCAACCCGAGAGGTTTCTGTTGTCACGGGCGAAGCTCCGGACATCGAGTCCCAGGCGACGCCGTTATTGAGTTTGTCAATGAGTCCTTGTTGCTGCGTCTTGGGAACACCGTATCGGTCGAAGAAACTGACCAGTTCATCCTCGATACGATCAGAGCTAGATACCAACGCATTGCTATGGGCGAGATCAAAGGGCGCCGCAGTCGCCGCTTGTGGCACAACAACTGGTGCGCTTGCCAGTAGCAGGGAGGCTACCCCTGCCATGAGTCGGTTCTTCTTCATGGAAGTTCCTTTCTATTGTGTCTTTGCAACGTTGTACGTTGCAAAGGTGGTCGTATTGCATATGTGTGATGCGGCCGGTAGATGTCTCTATCTCATCGGCTCCATCTACCGAGATACAACTGTTGTGATGTAAAGGAGTACTGAACTTCATGTCAGTCCGCCCAAGATACGGACAGCGAGAGAAAGGCCGTGATACCTGTACCGCAGAGTACGCACGATAAATCCGTCGACCGATTCCGGAGCTCCGAAACACATCGCAGACGTCGCTTACCGTGTGAGGGACCGTACCGGGCAACAGGCAGCCTTCAAACATCGCTGCCCGCTATGCTGAGGGCATTCGATCACGGTCCGGTTCCGTAATAGGCTGCACAGCGGCCATTTGTTCTTCGAGCCAGCGGTCCTTGCGTTCTTGCCGTAGGAACCAGCGGATGAGCAGGACGAGTGCGATAATCGGCAGCGCCGCTATCGCGAGGACAAGAAGTACGCCTAAGCCGCCCAAGATTATTGGACCAAGGCTCTCCATGATACACCTCCGTATCCTTGCAGTAGGCGGAACATTCCGATCGGTGCCCATCCCGTCATTGCGGACACCCTCGGAAATGTACCGTGTAACTCTTGTGCGTTACACGGTAAATGTATCAGTTCTCCAGGCCCTACGCAAGAGATAGAAGTGACTCATCTCATTCCGCTGCCCGGTTGCCACCATGACGGATCTCGTTCGGTGTTATGGAGTAGCGGCACTCTAGCCGATAAACGCTTACGCATACTGCAGCACAACTACACTGTCGCTCCCCGCTCGACTACCAGAGCACTAATGCTGATGGCGGGGCTGAAGCCCCGCCATCCTTTACGTAGTGTGTACTGCGAGCTACTAGCTCTGCAGCTTCTCGATCAAAGTCTTGCGTGCCTTTCCAGCCTTCTCAGCCTCCAGTACGCGAGCCTTTTCGACGTCGTCTACACCGGCAACGTAGGCAAGCACTTCGTCCACCTTTGCAGTAGCCGGGTTAAAGAGCTCGGTACCCTCGGCCTTTGCATGGGACGCCTCTGCGGCGGTGGCCTTCTTAGACTCGGCCTTCTCCGCCTTCTTTGCAGGCTTCTTCGGCTCGGGCTTGGCTGCCTTCTCGGCATCGTTCGCATCTGCGGCCTCGGCGTCATCCTTGTCAGAACCCGCCTGAGCAGCATCTGCAGCCACCTTGGCCTGCTGCTCGGCAACCTTCTCCGCCATAGCCGCGAAATCCGGTACCGTCTCGTTTTCGGGTGCCTCACCGACGACGCCGACAACGTCCAGTTCCTTGCCGTCAGCGTCAACAACCTTGGCCAAGCGCAGCGCGGAAATCAGCGCCTTGCCCCGCGCGAGTTCACTGGCGAAGGCCCCCAACTCATTCGTGGAAGCGGCCGCCTGGATGAACTGATTCGGGTCCATACCGTAGGCCTGCGACTGTTCAACAAGGAAGTTGAAGAGTTCGTTCTGTTCCACATTCACATTGAAGCTCTCGGCCAGGACATCAAGCATGAGCTGATCGCGGATCATCCGCTCGGTGTCCTCGCGAATCTCCTCACCATGCTCGTCCCCGGGCTCCTTGCCCTCACGCTGCAGATGCTGCGAGATCTCCTCTTCCACCACGGACTGCGGCAAGGGGAACTCCACGGCCTTACGCAGCTCATCCAAGAGCAGGTCACGTGCGGCGTGAACCTGGTTGGTTTCCTTATCCTTGCCCACCTGCTCGCGGAGGTCGGCACGCAACTCATCAATGGTGTCGAACTCGGAAGCGAGCTGCGCGAAGTCGTCGTCCGCCTCGGGAAGCTCAGATTCCTTCACGTTCGAGACCATCACGCTGACCTCCGCCTCTTCACCGGCATGGTCACCGCCTGCCAGTGTCGACGTGAAGGTGGTGCTACCGCCCGCCTCCAGGCCGGTGACGGCCTCGTCGAGGCCTTCCAGCATATTGCCATCTCCGATACGGTAGGAGACTCCGGAAACCGAGTCAACGGTCTCGTCGCCGATCTTCGCTTCCATATCGATGGTCACGTAGTCGCGATCCTGAGCGGCGCGCTCCACATCCTTGAGAGTCCCGAAGCGCTCACGCAGAGCGGTCAGGCGCTCCTCGACGTCGTTGTCTGACACGGCGACGGAGTCAACCGAGAGCGTGAAACCGGCCGGATCCGGAATGGCGATTGCGGGACGCACGTCCACCGTCACATCGAAGACCAGCGGTGAGGTGTCACCGTTATTGACGGGAACCGCTGTAACATCCACCTGCGGGCGGGATAGCGGATGAAGATCGTTCTCGCGCACCGCCTCGGCGTAATACTCATCCAAGGAATTGTTCACCGCATCCTCCACAATGGCGGCACGCCCGAAACGCGCCTCAATGACGCGTGCGGGCACGTGGCCACGGCGGAAGCCGGGAATGTTGACTTGGTCGGCGATGTCCTTGGCGGACTTGTCGATAGCAGGTTTGAACTCCTCGAACGGCACCTCTACGGTCAACTTGACCTTGGTGGGCTCGAGATTTTCGACGGAGCTCTTCACAGGGGTCTCTCCACTCAGTTAGACGAGGGGGACGGCACGCAGGCCGTCCGGCATATTTCTGGATCCGTGCCGCCCGCTGCCGGGCACTGGCCGGTGTCCACTTGTCAGTGGGCGCCGCAGCCAGCCGGTGCTGACATACGCGCATACCGCTCAATCTTACGACATTTCGCGTCTTTGCTGCGATCCAGGAACGCGAGAATGCACACACGCACGGTTGGGTTGGAGGTGTCCCTGTGTGATTGGTCGGGGTAGCGGGACTTGAACCCGCGACCTCCCGCTCCCAAAGCGGGCGCGCTACCAAACTGCGCCATACCCCGATGCCCGGCAAGTCCGGGCGACGCCAATAATAGGCGAAAATGGGGGCCGCGCGCACCTTTCCGGTATACGTGTGGCTCACCACCGTCCTGTGGGGTGGTGGTGTCGGGGTTCAGAGCCCGACACCACCACCAGGCCAGTCACTTCTCGGCGACGATCTCTACGCGACGGTTAGCAGCCCTGCCCTCCTCGGACACACTGCCATCCTCATTCGTCTCCGAAGCAATCGGCTCACTCTCACCCTTCCCCTCGGCAGTAATCGTCAACCCAGGAAGCTTCGAGTCAATATAACTCTTGACCGCATCAGCCCGCTGCTCCGAGAGAGTCTGATTATGAGCATCATCATCCACCGAATCCGTATGACCAGTAATCACCACCCGACTCGGCGGATCCTCCTCCCACTCCTGGATCATCTCATCAAGAATCTCATGCGCCCGATCCGTCAACTCAGCCGAATCAACCTCAAAATTCACATCACTCGACAAAGTCGTCGTCGTAGCATCCTCACCCTCAACCACCGTCGCCGCACCATCCAAGGTGCCGATCGGAGTGTAAAAGTTCAAGACTTCCGCACTGAAGCTGAGGACGGGAGCACTGGCGGGTTTTGTTGCGGAGCTGGCCGCGGGCGCAATGTAACGCTGCGGCTTGGACGTGGAAAAATCGCTGGCATCGGAGGAGTTCTCTGCCAGCGCGAAGGGTGTGATGAGGGCGCTCAGCCCGATGGCACATACTGCTGTTACCACGCGTTTCATCGGCTCACCTGTACATCGGTGATGAGTTGTTCCACGCCTGGAACCCTAATATCCACGGTTTCCACATCGTCGGGCAAAGCAGCAAAGGTGGCATAGAGCGAGACAGTGTCTCCAGCCTGCACCTGATCTGCAGCCCCCTCTAACCGCGAGCAGAGGCACCTATCCTCCTCATCATGCGCAGCCCTGTAGACCTTCTTGTTCTTCTGGTCAATCAGCTCCACGGCACTCACGTCCCTGTCAATTGTGCGCGATCTACTAAGCAGGCCCAAAGACACTTCCCTACCAGAGACATTGGTCGCCGAAAACGTGACTACTGTCAAATCGTCTGAAATGGATACGTCGTTGATATCAATGCGCACTTCTCCGTATTCAAAGGTTTGAGCATACACGTTGTACTTCCCCGTCGCTGATTTAAGCACCGGCAACTCACCGGAAACTGTTGCGGCATCTCCGGATGCGGAGGCCTCGACCGCCGCGCTCTGCACGTCCTGCGCCGCCGTGGAATCGCCACCGCCTCCGTTATCGTCGCTATTGTTATTGCCGCAGGCTGCCATGGAGGCGGCCAGGGCGAGCACCCCTGTGAGGGCAAAGACTCGGCGCACGAGGGTGCGCCCTTGCTGAGGTGAAAACATGTCAATCTCCTAATAGATTGGGATTAGGACGTTTCCACCCTTTCAGACCGGCGCAGGTCACGCAATGGGGAATGATACCCATATGATTCCGCTCACAACGCCGGGCGTGTTGCGGCAGTATGTGGTACTGCGCCGACTCGCCACCTACCTTTGTGCCTGGCAACAGTCACCGGCCTTTGTACCTAGCACTCATCACCGGAACTAATACATCCCGGCCGCTCATCCCCTACTGCACCACCGCGCCGCTCATCGACTGCTGCAGAAGAGGCGACGACGCGAGTCACACTTCTCGCACGCCCTTCGACATGCGCTAGACCCCCATCTCCTGCTATCCTCGTGGGGCACCTGTTTGACGGTCTAACCCGGCAGGCGCATGCGAGCGTAGCTCAATGGTAGAGCCTCTGCCTTCCAAGCAGATTACGCGGGTTCGATTCCCGTCGCTCGCTCCATTCATCGAATCTGAAAGTCGTGATCGCCTGCGTTTTCATTCGAACCTTCTAATCGATGCAGTGAAACCAACCATCGAAGACGGTCCACCCATTGTAGAAGTCGCCA
The DNA here is from genome assembly GCF_003957265.1 of Actinobaculum sp. 352. NCBI lineage: Bacteria > Bacillati > Actinomycetota > Actinomycetes > Actinomycetales > Actinomycetaceae > Actinobaculum > Actinobaculum sp. 352. The sequence continues at coordinate 142,039 of NZ_RQSN01000004.1, forward strand.
TCGCCTAGGAGCGTCGTTGCCTCTAGGCCGTTGGGCATCGTCTCGCGGCCGATCTGAGGGTCCAGAATGCTGAAACCATGGTCATGAAGAATCTGTGGGATCCGATGGTCAGGGTCCCATGGGTGCTCTGCGACAAGTGCGGCGGAGTCAGGAGCGTTCGAGAATCCGCCATATTCACCGATCCGGTCCCAGCATGTATGACCGGCTGTGAAGGCAGCGATTGGTGCAATACGGCACACAAGCACCGAGGCGTAATCCCTGATTACGTATCCGTCCCGCACGTACTCGGTGCCAGTTCTAGCGATCTTGATTTCTTCGAATGAGGATACGAGCCCTGTGTAGGAGGAGTACATGTCGAATACGTCAAGCCCGTCAATTTCGTCAATAGCGTGCGCGATGTCTTCGTAGTGCGGGAATGGCGATCCACCGGATGCGCCCAAATTTGAGCAAGCTGCTTCAAGTAAGACGGGATCTGTGACGAAATTGGTGCTCTCTTCCTGCGGCATACCTCACAGTGTAGTGGCTCGCAGCCTGAATCGTTCCTCATGGCACACAAGGAGCGATTGGTGGGCAGGTGGGCGGTCGCTCATCCTGAGAGTGCCTGACCTGCATTGCCATTCCCACCCCCGCCCGCCTTGCGGCTGAGGCCCGACGCCGTATCTCGGTCTGGAGCCTAGTCTGTGCCACTCAGCTCAACTACTTGGCTTTAGGAATGCATCGTTGTTACGGTCGCGCTGCAACGATCTTGCTAGATCGTGAGCCGATCAGCCCCCCATGTGCCAGACAAGCGCTCACGTACACCCGCACCGGTGCAGAACCAGACAAGCGCTCACGTACACCCACGCCGGTGCAGAACGCGCCCACCCAGCCTGGTTGTGAACCCACTCGCCCAACTCGCCAGAAGGCACTAGCCGTCCAAGAAGCAAGACGCGCGGCACACATCACACCTCGCTACTGCCCAATCGGCTCACTCAAGCCCAACACGATGGCCTCGACGACTTGACGCAGCAAACCGGCATCGTCCTCACGCTCCAGATAGTGAGAGGCAATCGAATCGAGGTAGAAAACCGCAACGACATCAGCCAGCGTATCGTCGGACAGTGTCGACTTCCTGCCCATGCGGAGCAAAACGGTACTGACGAGCTTGGCGAGCGTACGTCCAAACTCCCGCCGCGCCTCCTGGAACGCCCCCTCTTCTGGATAACGAAGCCGATAGAGCCGGTACTCCGCCGTGAGGATGTACAGCGTTCTGCCTTCCGGCCGGAGCGCATCGAGCAATTCCATGATCGCATCTACGTCAGGAGTTCCTTCGATGGAGCCGAGCGCGATTTCTGCATGTTGCAGCAGTGTGGCCGCGTGCGCGGCAATCACCTCACGGAGCAGTTCTTGCATGGAGGAGTAGTTCGAGTAGAAGGCGCCACGGGTGAAGCCGGCCTGGTGAACGACGTCGTCGATGCGCGCACCGGCAAAACCCTTCTCCGCAAAAACAACCGTGGCAGCCTCTACCAAACGCGCGCGAGTATTCACACGCTTACGTAGCGACATGTTCGTCTCGCTCATGCCTCTTCCCTTCTTCTCTAACCGCTGCAGGGATGCTTGTCCAGCCTCACAATTCTTATTACACCACCGAAACATCGCGATGCTGATTCTGATGTCTGGACGATCCACGGCGCGCGGGGCAACGTCGCATCGATTGAACGCCCGCGTGTACATCCCACGTCCCCTCACTGTGAATCGCGCTTCCTCATGGTCAGCATCACGACTAGACAGTTTCAATACACAAGTGTATCCCGTACACTTGTGTATTGAAAGTTGCTTGATGGAAGGAGAGCCGTTGTCCGCGCTTCTACTGCGTATCGGCCGCTGGTGTGCAAGGCACGGTGGATGGGTGCTCGCGGCATGGTGTGCGATTGTCGCCCTGCTTGCCGGAGGCGTCGCGGCTCTCGGGATGAATCTCTCCAGCTCTTTCACCATCACCGGAATGGAGTCCATGGACGGCCTCGACGTCCTATCGGAACGGCTTCCCCAGGCGGCGGGTACCAGCGAACGAGTCCTCATCACTACCGACGACGGCGATATCACCGCCCATCAAGCAGCAATTGAGCAATTCGTTGCCGACGCCGGTGCGATCTCCGGCATCTCGCACGCCTCTGATCCCTTCGCCGATTCAACCAACACGGTCTCCGACCACGGCGCCCACGTACTCATCCAGGTCCAGGCAGACAACTCCGTCGGCACACTCACTAAAACCAATGCGGACAAAGCCGCGAGAGTCGCGGAGGAACTGCAAAGCGCCGCCAGCACACTTGAAGAAGCCGATTCTGCACTTACGGTGCAAATCGCGGGAAACATCGGTTTCGACGTCGGAATCGAACTCTCCGCTACCGAAGGCGTAGGCATCATCATCGCCGCCATCGTGCTGCTGCTCACATTCGGTTCAGTCCTAGCCGCAGGGGTCCCCATCCTTACAGCACTGATCGGAGTGGCCGTGGGCATGCTCGGCATCCTCGTGGCGGCGGCATTTACGGATATCACCTCAGTGACGCCAGTCCTCGCCGTAATGATCGGACTTGCCGTCGGCATTGACTACGCACTATTCATCATTTCACGTGCCCGAGAATACCTGGCAAAAGGTATCGCGCCCGATGAAGCCGCCGGGCGGGCGGTGGCAACCGCCGGGTCCGCAGTCAGCTTCGCCGGCATCACCGTGATTATTGCCCTCTGTGGGCTTTCCGTGGCCGGAATTCCCTTCCTCACCGCCATGGGCATCTCCTCCGCATTTATGGTCGCCATGGCAGTGTGCGTCGCGCTGACCGCTGTACCTGCCACACTCGGCCTACTCGGGCAGCGCATCACTCCACGCAATGGCCGAGCAGAGCGCGCCGGGCGCTTCTCCAGACGTTGGATCAACACGGTTACGCACCACCCGGTGATCGCCATCCTCGCCGTCGTCGCCGTTCTGGGCACGCTCACCGTGCCGATCTCCGGGGTCTACCTCGCCATCACCGACAGCGGCTTTCAACGGGAGGGGACGCAACGCCGCGATGCTTATGATGCAATAGCCCAAGCCTACGGTGACGGCTATAACTCGCCAATCATCGTTCTCGCCGATCTCCTGCAAACCGACGATCCCATTTCCGTCGTCTCCGATCTCGCCGATGATCTTGCCGGCCTCGACGGTGTCGCAGATGTGGCTCTGGCAACTCCGAATCAAGACGGTTCACTGGCATTCATTGAGATCATTCCCAAACACAGCCAGTCCTCTCCGGAAGCAACCGCACTTGTGAAAGACATCCGCTCCCGGGCGCCCGACTTCGAATCCGAGTACGGAATCAATGATCTCATGGTCACGGGCACAACTGCCGTCGCCATTGACATCTCCACCCAGTTGAACGCCGCCCTCTTGCCCTTTGGAATCGTGGTAGTGGGGCTCTCGCTCATCCTATTGATGATTGTGTTCCGGTCCATCGCCGTCCCCGTCACAGCGACGATTGGCTATGTGCTCTCGCTGGGCGCGGGCATGGGAGCCGTGGGCGCGATCTTTGGTTGGGGTTGGCTGGCCGACCTTCTCGCCGTATCGAAGGTGGGCGCCGTCATCTGCTTCTTGCCCGTCATTGTGATGGGCGTGTTGTTCGGACTAGCCATGGATTATGAGGTCTTCCTCGTGTCTCGCATGCGCGAGGAGTGGATCCGGAGCCATGATGCCCAACGTGCGGTGATTCGGGGTTTCGTGGGCTCAGCTCAGGTAGTCAGCGCCGCAGCCATTATCATGACCGGTGTATTCGCAGCCTTCGTTTCAAACCAGAACGTTTACGTGAAGCCGATCGCCGTGGCCCTCACGGTCGGAATCTTCTGCGACGCCTTTTTGGTTCGTATGACGCTGATACCAGCGTTGATGACGCTACTCGGACCCAAAGCCTGGTGGTTGCCGGGCTGGCTCGATCGGCTGCTACCGGTGGTCGACGTAGAAGGCGAAGGACTGGCACGGGCACTCGAGCACGCGGACTGGGTTTCCGAGCACGGCGTCTCGGAGCTGCGAGTTGAGCGCCTAGTCGTATCCGAAGGCAACGACGTCGCCATTGACGATTTGAGTATCGTCCTCGCGCCCGGTGAGTTGGGACTCTTCTGCAGTGATGACACCGTTGCGCGGGCGGCGCTGGCCGCCGTGGTCTCTGCCAGGCTCAGACCGACGGAAGGCCGCGTCGTCGTCGGCGACCACGCACTACCAGACGGAACATCCGCCGTGCAGGGTATGACAAGCTCGCTGCGCAACTGGGACGACGCGCTCAGCCCAACGGCGCGCATTGTTATCGTGGACAACCCGGGCACACGCCGTTGGCAACGAATTCGTGAGTTGCACGAAGAAGGTCGCACCGTGTTGGTCACCGGGCCGGTTGATCTTGCCGTTCCCTCAGACCTCTCTTTCGATGCCCGCGCCACCAACCAGCGCGAAGCACCAACCGATGCTTTACAGGTGAGAACTGCTCCCACTTCTCCCGGCACCGCATCACCCAAACATCTAGCAACTGACAGTGATTCCATCACGACAAGGGGACAACAATGAAGCTCCGTTCAATTCTCTTCGCGCTCGTCCTTCTACTTCCCTCGCTCATCGGACTGACAGCGCTGACCGGCACGAGTTCCAGCATTGACAACATCCATTCCGTGCGCGCCGCCATCGTCAACCTGGACGAGCCCGTAACCCCCGACTCCGGCACAACACTGCCCGCCGGACGCCAGATCACGGCTCGACTCACGCAGGGAGCCGGGTCTGAGGGCAGTACCAGCCTCACCTGGGATATTGTCTCCGCCGACACGGCCGCTACCGGCCTGAGCGACGGAACGTATGCCGCCGTCGTCACAATCCCGAAGGATTTCTCATCCGGCATCGCCGACGTGCTGCAAGGCGCATCTACGACAGCTCCACAGGTAAGCATTGAAGCCAATGGTTCCTCGGAAGTAATGGGGTTGATCTCGCATGCGGTGGTGACATCGGCAAGCAAGGAATTCGGTACTACGCTCACCGTCAACTATCTGGATGCATCACTGGCCGGTACAGGGCAGATAGCTTCGGGCATGGAAGACGCCGCAGATGGCGCGGGAGCGCTCGCCGACGGTTCCAGCACTCTATACAACGGCGCCTCCGAGTTGGCAGAAGGCAGCGCAACACTCTCTGACGGTGTCAGTAGCCTCGCCAACGGAACGGTAACCCTTGCTGACGGGATGTCAACACTCGCCAACGGATCCGTTACCCTCGCCGACGGCATGTCGACGCTCACGAACGGGTCGTCACGCCTCGCCAACGGAGCAACAACACTGTCAAACGGCATGTCAGACCTGCGTACCGGCTCCAACCAGCTCTCCACCGGTGCAAGTACCTTGTCCACGGGTGTCAGCGGATACACCTCCGGCGTTGATAACGCCGCATCCGCCTCGGCCACACTCGCTACGGGCGCCGATCAGCTCGTGACCGGCGTTGCATCATACACCGACGGCGTCCAGCAGGTTCATGACGGCATAACGCAGCCGAGCGGTGCAAGCTCCGTGAGTTTGAAGGACGGCGCAGCGCAAGTGGCCGACGGATTGTCGCAACTGGCCAGCGAGCTCCAGAACGTTGACACCGCTGCTCTCGATGGCCTGCCCGGCCAGCTTGACTCTGCGGCGGAAGGCGCCGGGGAGCTGAAGGCGGCGGCGGATTCCCTCCCCGACCTGATCGAAGCCTGCGGCCAGGGTGATGCGGCCGCATGTCAGGGCGCCAACACCATAGCGCAGGAGATCTCTGGTGGCGCCGATACTCTCAACCAGCAACTCTCTGCAGGAGCAAGCTCTGCCCGTTCCTCTTCACAGTCGCTGAGTGGTCAAATAAGCACGTTGAAGACGAGCGTTTCGACGCTGTCCGCCGGGGCCTCCGGCGTCTCAAGTGGGATCGACACTCTCGCCGAGCAGATCGACAGCAACCTCTTGGGCCCCAACGCCGCACAGCTCAACGCCGGTGCCCAGCAACTGGCCTCGGGCAGTTCAACTCTGAACAACGGGCTGAACACGCTGAGCAGCAATTCACAGTCGCTGAACTCGGGCGCGAACCGGCTAGCCTCTGGATCAAGCACACTCGCCGACGGGACTGCCAGCGCAGCCGACGGTGCGGATACCCTGGCGGAAGGGGCCAACGACCTCGCCGACGGCACGGCGGATGCCGCGGACGGCGCGCGGACACTCTCGGACGGAACCGTCACGGCTTCCACCGGAGCCAACACACTTGCGGACGGAGCGGTAAGCGCCTCCGACGGCGCCGAGACGCTCGCCGGAGGTGCCCAATCGCTTGCCGAGGGATCATTCACCCTGTCCGACGGCGCGAACACGCTGGTTGACGGACTGCGCGATGCCGGCAATCAAATCCCGGTGTATGACACCGACGAAGCCTCGGCCATGTCCAACGCCATCGCTTCCCCCATCAACGTTTCTTATTCATCCGCCCAAGCGGGCACGAAGACATCGCTGGCGGGAGGCGCCTCCGTGATCGCATTGTGGATCGGCGCATTGATTACCGTGGTCGGACTGGGCGCGATGGGCAGCAGGCGTATCGCTTCTGCTACTACGCCCGTTAACTTCGTGCGTAGCTCCGCGCGACCCGCCGTACTCTTCGCGCTCGGGCAGTCCGTGCTTCTGGCAGCGGTGCTGGTCGCAACCGGAGTTTCGCTCGCACATCCTATGGCAGTACTTGTGGTCATTGCCTGCACGGCGATCAGCTTGACCATCGTCCATCAGGGCCTGCTGGCCGTATTCGGGCAACGCGGAGGCGTCATCGCCTCGTTGTTCTTGCTGGTTGCGCAGGTAGTTTCAATGGATGGCGTTCTGCCCGCACAGCCGGGCGGTGTCTTCACAGCGGTCCGGCAGGCGTTCCCACTGCCGACGGCGGCTGACGCCCTCACCACGCTTATTACCGGCATCGGTCCATCTGTCGGAAGGGCTATCGCCGTAGTTGTGGCTTGGGCCGTAGTCGCCTTCGTCGCCTCGATAGCTGCGGTTGCGCGCCGCCGCCAGACCAGCCTCGGCTCACTGCGCGCCGCCGCAGCACAGGCGTAGGGCGGGGCACGAGCGTAGGGCACGAGCGTAGAGGGATCGGGCCGGAGGGCAGGCTGCCAGGCGCGACGTCAGGCCTTTGCAGCTGTGGCTGCGTGCAGCAGTTGTCCTCGGTATGCTCGCGATGGTCACACGCGGCACCTGGTCTCCGGTGGTAGCGATTGCTTCGTACGGTGGCTTGGCCCCCTCTGGCAGCGACGGCTACGTGCAACGGGCGAACCCCTCTGGCAGCGACGGCTACGTGCGGTGGCTGGTCCTCTGAACGCAAAAGTTACGTACAGTGGCTTGGCCCCTGGCGGCTATAATGTCCGCGCGCGGCAGCTTGGTCTCTAGTGGCTGCGACCGCTACGTGTACCACGCCGTACAAAGCCGTCTGCTCCCAGTAATACTGCGGCCGCCATCAAGTCATTCGGTCGGTAGGAGCTTGTGAACAGCCCGCAATCAATTGCCTTATCGGTGAGGAAATCGGGCGCAATTGGAGCCGGGTGGGTTATATCCCACACCAGGAGCCCAGCCATGAGCTCAGCTGCAGCCGCAGCATCCAGCGGTGGCATCCCGAGCCGCTCGAGCCCAGCGTATGCAGCGCGCAGCGCCCTGGATGAGAGCACAGACTCGGTGCGCGCCAGCGGCCCGACATTATAGGAAACTACGCGCCCAGCCGCCTGCTCGACAGTTGCGCGCCACCGGCCGATCCGTTTCGCCGCAGCATAGTTCGGCCCCTGCACGTCAATGAAACCGTTGTATACATTCGCCCCGTGGTCGCCGTGTACATCACCTTCTGAACCGGTATGCGTCGCACGGACGTGGGTGGGGGCGGAGTCGGCCGAGCAGGCGCAGGCAGAAACGGTGGGGGCGGAGTCGCCGTCGGAGCAACCAGCATATGCGCCGCGCTGGATACCGTTGTTGCCGTTGCACAAGGCGTTGTGAATCCCTTGCCGCGCTGCTCCTTGACCAGTGGCGGATACGCCGGGTTTCCGAGCCGGTTCCAATCGGCGCACTTTGGCGTAGGCGGTTACGGCGTGTGCCAGCGCTCCCGTGCCAAATCGGGTGCGAGGCGCGAGATCGAGCAGGAAATACGCGTCGGTCGGAGTCCCGTACCAGGCGAGCGCTATGTCCGGACGTGCTTCGATGAGTAGGCGCTCGACGACGTCGGCACCTGCCGCCGCCAATAAGAACTGCGATCCGGGCGCATACAGTGTGTCAACAACCACCAGGCGTCCAGGCAACTGCGCTGCCCACCCGGCAATCGCTCCGGGATCGTCGACCACGTCGCCGACACCGCTCGGGGGAAGAAAGAGTGTGCCAGCCGTCGTGGCAGCGTACGAGGTCAACGCGCGCACGCCGGGAGAAGCCGGGCGCCCCACCGCGGCCACGCGCGCTCCCAAAGCCAGCAACGTGCGCGCGGGTGAAAGCTCGGCGGAGGCACCCAGACACACGAAGGTCCACTCGGATAAATCCGGCAAGGCTGGTGCCAGCGCAAGCTCGCGAAGCGCGTTGGCTGCTGCGGGGCGGATTCGGCCCGCCTTCCGCCACTCCCCCAGCCACGTGAGGAAAGTTTCACCGCCGTTACGCCACGCGGGCAGCGCCTCATCGGCTACCTGACTAGCCGCGCCCGCAATGACCGTCCCACAGCCGATGTCGCGCATCGTCACCTCGCCGATCACCCGCCCATCACCGGTCCGAATAGTAGCGGCGATGAACTCCAGGCCGGCCCGCGCGGCCTGGGCGCCAATCTGCGGTGCGTCATAGGCCGAGAGCGCCGTCATGGCGTCGCGGTACGCACGCCACCAAGGATCGGCCGACGCGATAAGTTGCCGCAGCTCGGAGTTTTTGCCCGCAGCAGCCAGGCACATTCCCCGCGTCACCGCCGTCGATGTGAGACGTCCGTCCTCGCGCGGGAGCGACAGCCGATACGGCGAAGGACGGTGGCGTATCAACCCGCCGCCAAGGAATTCCTCCGCGGTGTCATCGGCTGAGGTGTCCACAGCGCGCTGCGAGCGGCCATGCCAGTGGCCTTCCGCCCGCTCGTCAGAAGTCTCGCTGGCAGGGACGCTCAAAATGCGCTGCGACAACAGCTCTTCGTTGTGGTCTACCGGCTCCGACATCTCATCTGAAACCGTATGCGGCATATCCGCTGCTGAGTCACGCGTCCCATCTGCGACGACGGCGTAACACAGATGCACGAGATCACGCCCGTTGCGCTCGTCCAGTATCGCGTAGTCCAGGCGCGGTCCGACGACACTTCCATAACCGTTGCGCTGCGTTCCGTGCTGTTGCCCTCGAACCTCGACATCCGGCTCCCTCTCCGCCGAACCGGACCGTTGAACTCCCACCTCGGGTTGTCCGCGCTCGGTTCGTCGGGCCTCGGCTTGCCGTACAGAAGGTCCAATTGTCGGCATACCAGTCGTGGACTGCGATTCCGTGCTTCCAGACTGCGCCTCTCGCACCTCAGATGCGGGCTGCCGCTCCCAGCCCGCAGATTCCTCTGCACCGTCCTTGGGAAAGCACTCCTGGAGCGGGCGACTGCCCTGTGAATCGAGCGCGCCCCTAGCCTGTGGAGTACCTGCCCCCAGCAGCACCAACTCGACGGTGGCCGGAAGCATCACGGGCGCCCGAAAATAAGCAGCCCCGGCACAGGGGGTTCGCCCGTCTATCCCCGCTTGGGTGGCAGCCCACGCATCAAGCGCAGCCCCGTGCAGAATCGCGCGGCGAAATCCAAAGAGCCGCGCCGACACTGCGGACATGTGAATGGGGTTGGCGTCACCTGTCAGTCGTGCCCATTGACGCGAATCAGCGATAGAAAAAGCACGGCGGGCCATTTGGGGACACTGTCCGACGTCGAGCCTGCCCGCCGAGTTGACGCCGTATCGGCTGCGGGCATCCGGTACCGGGAGCACGACAGGTGCCGCAGAACCGCCTTCGTCGCTTTCCTGCATCTCACGCGCGGTGCCTGCGGGCTTATCGGCTTGCTTCTCAACACCGTCTCCTCCAGCGAGTTCCTCCAGCGTCCGCTGGTTCTCGTTCCCGTGCAGATGGTCCAGATTCACCCGCCTGCCACGTCCCGAATGATCCTCCTGCTTCCCGTGTGCGGCGTTTGAGGCCTCATTGTCACGCTGTTCATGCCCAGCCGCTCCGGGAAGGCCTTCTCGCCCCTCCCGTTCCTCTCGCATTAGCGGACTACCCTGCCAGCTCTCTCGGTCTAGTTGTAGTTCCCGCTGCCTTTCCTGCCCGATGGACTCGGCGCCTCGGCGCGTTCGCCGAGACAGATAGGAAATAGCCTCTTCGTAGCACAGGCGCGATAGAGATCGTCTATTGGCCGCTGTCCGGCTGGAAGACCCTCCGCTCGCAGGCCCTTCATTCGCGAGCCACACCGAGCAGAACAGTTCCAGATGCGTGCCGGCAGAGTCCTCGTGTACGCCACCCACTCGCACCTGGATATCCAGCCGGTCCCCCGTCTTCACCGGGCGCAGGAGCCGCCATGACTGCCCGGTCACCACCAGCCTTGGCAGTGAAACAGGTAGCCGCTGATCGGCAAGTACCTCCACACTCGGCTCGAAACACAGCGCATGTAACAGGCCCGGAGGAACCATCAGAGAGCCCTGAACCCTGGGACCCTCCACACCGAGAAACTTGGCGAAGGTCGCCACCTGCTCGCGCGTCACGGACGCCGTCGTCGTGATGCATGGCCCATTCCCAAGCGACTGCCGTACTGGTTGTTTCCTATTCGCGCTGCTAACGGCCACAGCGGCGAGACGACCCAGTTGCTTGATGTGCGACCTTGCCATGTGCCCTCCGAATTCCCATTGGCTGCCTAGAACGCTTGCGCGTTGCGCGCGAGCTACTACGTGCGCAATGACGACTCACGCATCACACATGCGAACGACTACATGCGCAACGACCTCCCACGGGTCGCGGCCGCAAACGAGCGCGTACGCAACGCAGCCACAAACGACCACATGCGCGTTGCAGCCATTAGCGACTACATGTGCAACAACCTCCCACGCATCACACATGCGAACGACTACATGCGCGACGACCACCCACGCATCACACATGCGAACGACTACGTGCGCGACGACCACCCATGCATCGCAACACGCCTACCCACCCACCATACTTGTTTCAGTTGCCCTTGGCTGGCCCCTCGTCCAGGTCACACCTGCCTGAGGGACGCGATCAGCCCAATAGTGCGCACGCCCCAAAGCGTCCGTGTCAAAATCCCGTCCAAACGGAAACAAAATGGAATCGCTCAATTTAAAGAATGGCGGAATTCCGCGGATTTGAAGCGATGGCTGTTTGGCGAACTCATCGTTTGGACGGGATTTTGACACCTGTAGCCCACCAAGGCCGCATTCTCGGCCTGCAGGAGGCGCGTGCGACGGGCACCGAGCCGCGTTGGCGCTGCCACGCAGCGCATTGTCGGCCTAAAGGCCGGATTGGCCGCCCATACATGCGCACCGCCCCTATATGTTAGGAACATATGCTAGGTGCATCGCTCTCGAAGAACGCACAGGACGCCACGCCCGCCTGCCAGGGACGCGTTCCCAAAGCATCCGTGTTAGCAGGGCGCCATTACACCAGCCAGCACTTCTGGCGAGGGCGAGCTCATAGCACCTGCGCTGAGTCATATCACCCGTGCTAATCGGGCGCCGGCAGCAAAGCCCAAAGCAAAAGAGGGGACCCGGAACCGGATCCCCTCTCGCTAGCTTTATGTCAGTCGCTCAGCAGGCCAGTCTGGTAGGCCTTCGCCAGCTTGCGCGGAATGCGCACCTCGCGCCCTTGAACGCGGACGGTCTGAAGCTCGGTCAGCTCGGCCTTCCACTGGGAACGACGAGAGCGAGTGTTGCTGCGGGACATCTTGCGCTTGGGAACTGCCATGTCTACCGCTCCTCTCCATCAATCAACCGCCGGCCGGCGGCCCGTCTTCTTTCTTCCGCACCGGCATTTCACCGGCGCACACAAGTCAGCATTTTACCCGCCCAAGCCCCTCCCCGCCATTCCGGAGGCGAGCTGTGCAGGCGCCATCCGCGAGGAGTTGCTCACAGCAAGTTGCTCACACTCTCTTTCCTGCCCCGACGGCATAAGTCCCCTCTACGCATGCCGCTCATTCGTCGAATGAACAGAGCAGAGCCGCACTGATCGCAAAGTTGTTCGCATATGCTCAGCTTCGCCCACCGCAGTCCAAATCCAACCATGCACATCGAAGCAGAGCCACCACATATCGAACTTCGACCGCAGTAGGAAGTGTGAACGCCCACCGTCAGCAACACCCCGACCACCGGCACTTATGGCCAGTGACGCGCACATCCGATGAGTCCTCGCAGTGCCTCGTCAATGAGTGGTCCACAATGGAAGGGTGAACCCGATCCTGCTTTCCTCTGCGGCCCAGCGCAGCGCATTGCGGAATGAAATCGTCGTCAAACGCTCACGTTTCTTGGCTGCGGTAGCTCGAGTTCCCGATGCCGCAGCAGCTCGCGCGTTCATCGACGCCGAACGTGCTGCAACACCCGATGCTCGGCATCATTGCACCGCTTTCCTCGTCTCCGTTTCGGGAGCGGCCCCGCAATCGCATTCCTCCGACGACGGTGAGCCCTCCGGAACTGCCGGACGTCCCATGTTAGACGTGCTGACGGGAAGCGGAGTTATCGACATCGTCGCCGTAGTCACGCGTTATTTCGGCGGTACCCTCTTGGGCACGGGCGGCCTTGTGCGCGCATACTCCGATGCGGTTCGCGAATGCCTCGAGGGAGCGAAACTCGTAGAACGGCAACACGTCCCTATTTGGCAGGCATTCCTGCCCCACGACTATGCCGGGCGTTACATCGCAAAGGTTTTTGAAGCCGGGGAAACGGTCGAACCAGAATACCTGGAAGATGGCGTGCGAGTATCTGTGATGACCGACGCCGGCGAGCGTCTGCACGCTGAGCTGGCGCAGCTCTCCGGCGGCGCCATCACGCTTAAACAGGAAGGCAGCGCCGTCGTCGAACGCCCCTGGGGGCATATTCGCTCCGGGAAGGCAGTCACTGACGGAGAAACGCCCGGTCAGTAACAGGCAGCTGGGAGCAGACCCAACGTAACTCTAGCGTGGCTCGTCACGTCCAAGCCGCAACGTTGAAGTACGCGCCCACTCTTACGCATAGGCTATGATCATCCACGCAGTCACGGCCGATCTTCACACAGGCTCAATGGCGCTGGACTCTTGCGGGCGGCATACAACGCGGTTGCCGCCGCGCTACGCACGGACTCGACAACAACACCTGGACACGACCTGGTCAACGCGCCCGCGCCACCGAACTCACTGCACCACCAGGCTCACTACACCTCCAGACGCACTGCACCACCGAACTCACTACACCTCCAGACCCGCTGCACCACCGCCCCTTGCCGCATCGTATTTCGCTATGAGAGACAATCACCTCAAAGATTGGACAACAGCCAGCGAGTGTGCGAGTGTTAATCACGTCGTCCATGGAGAAAAAGAAGGAGGGGACCTCATGATGCACGCAACTCGCCGTCCCTCCTTCTGCATGTGCTGTCTGTGTCTTTAGGGCGTCAGGCTTTACTGGTGCGCCCGCGCACGCTTGACGCTCGTCAGCTCCCCATCTGAGCATCATCATTCCCACGAGAATTCGAGAATTCATAGGCATTTGCACGTAAAAGGAGTTTCCCATGTCTAATATTCACGCCGACGCTACCGCACTTGTTGGCGGCACCCCGCTCGTCCGTCTCAACCGTCTGACCAATGGCTCGGAAGCCACCGTGCTCGTCAAGCTCGAGTACTTCAATCCCGCCAATTCCGTGAAGGACCGTATCGCCGTCGCCATCGTTGATGCCGCCGAAGAGTCCGGCCAGCTGCCTGCAGGTGGAACGATTGTGGAGGCAACATCCGGCAATACCGGTATCGGCCTGGCATGGGTAGGGGCCGTGCGCGGCTACAAGGTCATTTTGACCATGCCGTCGTCCATGTCGCGTGAGCGGCGCGCTCTTCTGCGCGGTTTCGGTGCCGAACTGATCCTCACCGACCCCGCCGGAGGAATGCAGGGCGCAGTGGATAAGGCGAAGGAAATTGTCGCCTCCACACCGGGCGCCGTATTGGCCTCGCAGTTCGCCAATGAGGCCAACCCTCGCATTCACGAGAAGACGACCGGGGAAGAGGTCTGGGCCGATACCGACGGCAACGTTGACTACTTCGTCTCCGGCATAGGTACAGGTGGAACAATTACCGGCTCCGGGCGGACTCTTCGCCGGTACAACCCGGATATCAAGCTTGTTGCCGTTGAGCCGACTGAATCGCCGCTCCTTTCCGAAGGCAAGGCGGGTCCGCACAAAATCCAGGGCATCGGCGCGAATTTCGTGCCGGACGTACTAGACACAGACATCTACGACGAAGTCATCACCGTGCCGAGCGATGCCGCCTTGGCTACCGCGCGACGGGCTGCTACCGAAGAGGGATTACTGGTTGGTATCTCCTCCGGGGCCGCGATTGCGGCCGCCCTGCAGATTGCCAAGCGCCCGGAAGCGGCTGGTAAGACAATCGTCGCCATTGTTCCGGACTTCGGAGAGCGCTACGTTTCGACGCCGCTTTTTGAGGGACTCGCTGACTGAGACAGGAAAATGGCCGTGGGCCGGTGCCTCGTGGTACCGGCCCACCCGTATAACATTCTGACCTGGGCACCGTGCTGAAATTGAGCGCGGGAGGGCCGGGCAACAGAAGGAGACTGCACGATGGGACAGGCAAAACCACGGCTGCGGGAGTTGCTGCGCGAGGATCTGAAAGCAGCGCGCGACCATGACCCTGCGGCACGATCTAATGTCGAAGTTGCCCTTGCCTATTCCGGCGTCCACGCATTGTGGGGTTATCGGGTCGCACACGCCATGTGGGAATCCTCCCCGCGCCTGCGTCTACCGGCACGCCTGCTCTCGCAGGCCGTGCGCGGACTGACCGGCATCGAAATCCACCCCGGCGCGAAAATCGGGCGTCGCTTCTTCATCGATCACGGCATGGGCGTAGTGATCGGCGAGACCGCTGAGGTCGGCGAGGACTGCATGCTCTACCACGGTGTCACCCTCGGCGGCACATCGCTTGAGCCCACAAAACGCCATCCGACGTTAGGCGACGGCGTCGTCGTCGGTGCCGGCGCAAAGGTTCTCGGACCGATCACATTGGGTGACGGCGCTCGAGTGGGAGCTAACGCCGTCGTCGTCAAAGACGTCCCACCGAAAACCACCGCCGTGGGGGTTCCCGCCAAGTTACATCAACGCGCATCCGAGGCCTACACCATCGACCCGGCGATGTATATCTGACAGCGGCAGACTCTGATAGCGGCGGAATCTACGCACTTCGTACCGGGTGGCGGATTACCGTCTTGAGCTTCTCCGGTGCCACCTTGCGCGCATCACTGAGGTAAATTTCGTGGTGGTGGCGCTCCTGTGTAATGTCGAGAACGTATCCCTGCTGTGTGGCGAAGTCATCTATCAACGCCACGGTCGCAGGTTCGCGGTCATAGGGTCCGATGTGCATGCATTGAACGCATAGCCCCTCATCAAGTGGCAGGTACTCCACGGCAGAGAAGTCGGCATTCTTCTTTCGCGTTGCCTCGCCGATAGCCCAGGCAAACTCGTCCCGCGTAACGAAGTCAGGTAGGCGGATCACAGAGATCCACTGGAAGTCAGCTTTGCGGGCGTAGTCGACCCCGGCGACGCCGTCCTGCCACCAGAAGCCCTCCAGCGGCGGAACCACGTAGTCAAAATACCCCGCAATCCGGTGATCGCCCATCTTGCTCATTTTGATGGTGAAGGCGACGCTGTACAGCAGGTTGATCGCCTGCTTGTATTCCCCGTCCTCAAGATTGGGATCACCGCTACCTCGTACCGCAAGGAAGTTCATCGCAGGCACCGTGACGATGCCCGGTTTCCTCGGCGGCAGGTAGAACTCCTTGTACTCCTTCTTGAAATCAAATGCCACAGTGCACCTTTTTCCCGCTCTGCCCATCGCGCGGAATTGCGCCTCCGCACCTATGGTAGAGGCTCTGGGCAGAGATGCCGCTCGCACCCTCAGAGCGCAAGAAAACAAGCGACTGACCCGCAACACCCAGGGCGGACCCGCAACCACGAAGGTGCAGGCGTTTGGGCAGCGGGTGCTACCCGCGTGGCAAACTGTGATGCTTGCCTTGACGCGAGTATCACCCGGCTATCGTCAGCTGCGGGAGGCCTCGTAATCCGCCAGTAGATCGATGCGACGCTGGTGACGCTGATCCTCGCTGAACGGGGTCTCCAGAAAGGTCTTCACAAGCTCCCATGCCTCTTCGACGCTATGCTGGCGAGCGCCAACGGAGATGACATTGGCGTTGTTGTGCTCGCGGCCGAGAGCTGCCGTGCTCTTATTCCAGGCGAGGATGGCCCGCACGCCCGTCACCTTATTCGCGGCAATCTGCTCGCCGTTGCCCGAACCGCCAATCACAATGCCGAGCGAGCCTGGATCGGCGACGACGCCCTCACCACACGCGATGCACATGGGAGGATAATCGTCCAGACTGTCGTATGTGGAGGCTCCGTGGTCAACAACCTCGTAACCCGCCTCCCGCAGCTTGGGCACTAGGTACTCTTTCAGTTCAAAACCGGCATGATCGGTTGCAATGTGTACTCGCATGTTTCCATGGTAGTGGGTTACTCCGACACAATTTTAGGACATGACGGCAGGTCTTTTCGCCACGGCCATGTCGGAGCCTGCCTGTATGCTTGGCGCATGACAGAAACGCATACTGACTCGCTCGGCCCGGTGCTGGAGGGCGCGGATTCCGCGGTCCGCATTCAAGACGATCTCTTCCATGCCATCAATGGCACATGGCTGGCCACCCAAGAGATTCCTTCCGACCTCTCCTCCTACGGTTCCTTCATGAAACTACATGTGGAAGCCGAACAGCAGGTGCACGAGATCATTGAAGAACTCGTCGCCTTGGCCCCCGCTGAAGGTGAGGCACAGCAGATCGCCAGCTTCTTCCGTTCGTGGATGGATACCGAAACAGCCAATGCGCGCGGAGCATCACCACTGGATAGTGATTTAGCACTGGTTGCAACTGCGTCAGATAAAGCTGAACTTGCCGCCGCCGTCGGGCAACTACTTGCTTCCGGCGTGGGCACCTTCTTCAGCTTCGGTGTTGACTCTGACCTCAATGATCCCAACCGTAATATCGCCTTCCTCTCACAGTCCGGGATTGGGCTTCCCGATGAGGCCTACTATCGCGAGCCCCAACACGCCGAGGTGCTCGCGGCATACAAGGCTTTCGTTCCGAAAATGCTTTCGCTGGTTTTCGGACTGTCCGCCGACGACGCCGCAGCCGAGGCTGCCACAATTATCGATGTTGAAGCCGCTATCGCCGCACATCATATGAACGTCGTCGATACGCGCGACCTGGACAAGGTCAACAACCCGATGCAGTGGAGTGCCTTCACAGGATCAGCCCCCGGCTTCGATTGGGATGGTGCGGTCGCGGCGGCGGGGCTGACGGAGGAGAAACTGGCGGATGTACTGGTCCTGAATCCGGATGCTCTTTCTGGAAGCGCCCGGCTGTGGGCTGAACTTCCGCTGGAGAAGTTGAAGTCCTACACTCGCTGGCGGATCGCCGTCGCCTACTCGAAGTATCTCACCGAGGAGATCGATCAGGCATTTTTCGACTTCTACGGCCGTACCTTGACGGGAGCGGAAGAACAGAAGGAGCGGTGGAAGCGCGGCGTACAACTGGTCAACGGCGCACTCGGCGAGGCAATCGGTAAACTCTACGTGCAACGGCACTTCCCACCCGAATACAAGGCGAAAATGGAACAGTTGGTCGCGGATCTTCTGCAAGCCTATCGGGAATCCATCACGCAACTTGACTGGATGGGAGAGGAAACGAAGAAGAAGGCACTTGAGAAGGTCGACTCCTTCGATCCTAAGATCGGGTACCCGGAAAAGTGGCAGGACTACTCTGCCATGAAGATCGGTGACGATCTGGTGGAAAACGTTCGCCAGGCCACTCGCTTCGAGTTCAACCGCGACATCGCCAAGCTCGGCGCGCCGGTGGATCGCAGCGAATGGTTGATGTCACCGCAAACGGTTAACGCCTACTACAAGCCGACGTGGAATGAGATCGTTTTCCCCGCCGCAATCCTGCAGTTCCCCTTCTTCGATCCCAACCGTGATGATGCCCTGAACTATGGCGGTATTGGCGCGGTGATCGGCCACGAAATCGGGCATGGTTTCGACGATCAGGGCTCAAAGTACTCGGCAGACGGCTCGCTGAACAACTGGTGGACAGACGAGGATCGCACCGAATTTGAAAAGCGGACGAAAGCACTTGTGGAACAGTATGACGCGTATATTCCCGGCGAGTTTGAGCCGGATAGCCCCCACCATGTGCAGGGCGCATTGACGCTCGGGGAGAATATCGGCGATCTCGGCGGCCTGACAATCGGCCTGAAGGCCTACGGCATTGCGCTGCGCCGGGAAGGAAAGACCCTCGCGGACGCTCCTGTGATCGACGGTTATACCGGCGTGCAGCGTGTTTTCCTCTCCTATGCGCGGATCTGGCAGGAAAAGCGGCGCCCGGAGATAATGCAAACCTTGCTCGCCACCGATCCGCATTCGCCCGCCGAGTTCCGTTGCAATGGCGTGGTGAAGAACGTTGACGCCTTTGCGGAGGCGTTCGATGTGAAACCGGGTGACGAGTTGTACCTGCCTCCCGAAGAACGAGTACGTATCTGGTAGCTGTCACGTATAGTTGCCCGCCAAATGTTCTGCCGTGTGGCGGTATCGGTTTCGTCATCGACCGCAAACCATGAATCGGACAACGAGACGCGGACCGAATCTGAGTTTCACGCCGGTTGCGTACGCCGGCAAATGTCAGTTGAGTAACCGATACCGACCACCAGGCCACTGACCTTAGGGAGTCGTCGCGAGGCGATAGCGGCGTCCCCCTGCGTCCCGCTGCAGTATCCCGTTGTCCACGCAGTCGCGGCGGGCCAGCGCAACATCATCGACAAAAACCGCCAGCGCCGCATTCAGTTCAACTTCAGTACACGATTGCCAGCGGTTACGACGAAAGACCTCTTCGCATGCCCTCCGTGCAAGAGGAAGACGTCTTCTTTCCTGCACCGGAAGCTCGATGGGCCCTTGCTCGAAAATAGCCTCTACATCAAGAGCTTCGGTAACCGCGGCGCGTAGCTGTTGCAGCGCATCCGCGTTTAGACCCGTCGCGTCAACGAAGGAAAGCCGATTGACCGGCGCTGACTGAGTGCGGTCACCGCTGAGAACGGCTGCGAGTTCTTTTCGTAGCGAGGGCGCACACAGCACATTGAGAAGCAAACGTATCTCAGACACGGGTTGAGCCACCATTACGCAACAGTCTCCTTAACGGTCAAGAACAGAATCAAGGCGAACACGTAGCTTGGCATACTGGGAACCACGGCCCAATCCGGGGCACACCGAGAAAGCTGTTAACCCCCTCGGTACAAGCCCAACCGCATTCGCCTCACTCAAAAATCGGGCCGACGTTCCGGCTGCGCTTCAACTCGAAGAAACCGGGGGTGCGGGCCAACGCCACACAACCATCCCACAGGTCAAGCGCCGCCTGACCGTGCGGAGCGGGCGAGATCACCGGACCGAAGAAAGCCACGCCGTCAAAGGCGATAATGGGCACACCCACTTCGTCGCCCACCAGTTTCAAACCAGCAGCCGTGGAGGCACGGACAACGTCAGCATACTCCCCCGCTCGGTCAATCAGATCGGCAGGTGCGCCAACGGCGGCCAACGCCTCAGCCAAAGCATCACGCTCATTCAGACGCCCACCCACGAAATGCCTTGTGCCAAGCTCGGTATAGAAACGCCCCAGCACTTCGCTTCCCAGTGTTTGCTCAACCGCGGCGGCCACCTCCGCACCCAGACGCCCCTCTTCGACGTGCGCACGGTAGTCGGCGGCGATGTCCTTGTCCTCGTTAAGAACGGCGAGAGAAAAAGCGTGCCAGTTCACGGAGAAACCGCGCGCCTCGGACACCTCCACAAGCCAGCGGGAGGTAATCCATGTCCAGGGGCACGACGCATCAAACCAGAAATCAACGGTAGTACTCATGCCTCTATCGAACACCCTCGCAGCGCGGTACGCCAGTGATACGTGCCGCATTGTCACGCCAAGTTTGATTCACACCATCCATCTGATGCCCCCGCGCCCATTCGACACAGCCCGGATCTTCGTCACCCACGCTCGATAAAGGCAACACCTTCCGTATGAGCACCAAGCCTATTTGAAATAGTCCGGATATTCCGCAAAGGGGTCGTGCTCACTGTGCTTGACCCAACCGCTATAGACCTCCTCGGCGCTGATACCGGGGAACAACACGGTATGCCCGCTGAAGTCGCCGTCGGTGAACCAGAGCACCAAGTCAGGGTCAGGATGTACCTCCCGCAGCCACACCGCGGCCTCGGCTATCTGCTCCGAGCCGCCATCTATTGACACAAGTCCGCCACCTGGAAAGTGAATCACAAGGAAAAGCGGGCCATCGGCTGGATTCACTTCGAACTCTGCATCACTGATGTACCTGCCGGGGTCATGCCGCATGACCCGACACCGCGGCCATCGTTCCTGGGCCCATTGCAGAAAGGTCTCCGCATCGAACATATGCTGATCAGAGGTCACAGTTATGACGCAGAATCCCACTGACATCTCGGCACTCCTTCGCGCGCACGCAGCCGTGCACCTGACTGAGGGGCTGTGCAACATGTTAGATGTTCCATGAACACGTGGCCATTACCGACGTCGCAGAGAAGGCTCCAGTACGCACAAGAACAGCCCAGCCGCGGCGAGAAGAAAACACATCAGCTCAGTCGTCTCCAGCCCCAGATGGTTCATCAGTGGAGCAGCTAATACCTGGCCAACCGGAACAGCGACAAGCGAACCAAGCATGTCAATCGCAAAGACTCGTGATAGCAGATGCTGAGGAATATCGGCCTGCATCACGTTCTTCCAGGCCAGACTCTGAAAAGCGATCGACGTACCGGCAGCAAAGAAGGCCAAATAGAGCAGTGGAGCGGCGGTGGGCGCGTATCCGATGACCAAGAATGGAAGTGCCTGGCAAACGCACATGATCATTGAACGATACAGCGGCCTACTCCAGAAAACGCGCGCTGCAATCAACGAACCGGCGAGCAGGCCGATAGCCTGGAACGACCGTGCAAAGCCCCACGAGGAACGACTCAGTTCCTCCCCTATGACCCACGGGCCGATCGTCGTCGTGCCGAGTGCTATCAAGGCGTTGAGTAGCGTGAATGAAGCCACCACGGCCCGAAGCCACGGAACCCGAATGAAGTATCGCCAGCCTTCGAGCAGGGCTTGCACGGGTGGCTCCAACGCCGCGACTGCATCAGTTTTGATCCCGAAGAGCAGCATCATGGCAAACAGCCAACACATCCCGTTGACGGCTAGGCAGGCAGGCGTGCCCCACGCCGTGACCAATACACCAGCTACAACGGGACCGATGACGCCCAAAGTGGCACGGACTTGTTGCAAGAGTGCGTTCGCCGCGTTACGTCGCTTCATGGCAACCAGTTCCGGAATGATTGACTGAGTCGCGGGCATCATCAATGCTGCGGCGGCTCCATTGATAAACTCCAAAACCGCTAGCGAGTAGACGGTGGCTAACGCGGTGTACAAAAGCCACGCGGCAACGCACTGTGTCAGCCCTGCGGTCAAACAGCAGACCTGCAACAGCTTGACCTTCGAGCGAGAATCCGCAATCACACCGCCGACAACAACAAATAGCAGCGTTGCCACCGCTCGTGCGGCCAGCACTAAGCCCAGCCCACCCAGCGAGTCTCCGGTATCAATCGCCGCGAAACTCACCGCAATCGGAGCCATTGAAGTACCGCACCAGCTCACGGCTTGGCTGAGGAAGTAGCGCCGAAAAAGCCGCTCGCGTATAGGTGAATTGGAAAACAATGGCGACATGTAACTCCCCGGACTCCCCTTCACCGAATGGGGCGATGGTGTTGCCTTCGCTTGATTGTACCTGTGTAAGTCGTCCATGCAGTTCTGGATGAACGGTACGACAGTGGCCGCGAATAATATTCCCGGGGCATCTCGTGGGTCCAGCCTGTGTATAGCTTGCTTCGGCCGTCACCAGAGTCCATGGCGCCTCCGGCGTCTTGAGTGTTCCTATGATTCTGAGCGCACCCACGTTTTAGGCGTCTCTGCAGTTCCCGGTGGGTGCAATCGAGAATCTCTCTGTAGCGATTCACAACCGAATCTGGGTACCCGCCATCTCACGCCCGGCTGCCGACTCGCACGAGTACAGACCTAAAAATCAAGCCATAGCTTCCTGGTCGCTTTCCACTTCTCCAAATCAAACACATCCGTGAGTATCAACGACCTCGAAATCGCTTTCGCCGCTTTCAGACAAACAATCTGGCATGTGAGAACTCTGGGCTGTTAAGCTCTGATCAAGTTGCGCAACTCACCGGGAAGGTACACGACACGCTATGGTCACCCTCACGAAGAAACGACTGGTCGCAATACTCGCGTCACTCGCAGTGATCATTGGAGCAGCCGTCTACGTAGTGTTCTGGCGGCCGCTTCCGCAAGGCACCCCGGAGCTGAGCCCCGAAATCGAAGTACTTCGCAACCAAGCGATGAGTCTACCGGAACGAGGCCCGCTCGATTTCGGCGACTACTCGATAGTTGTCACGTCCGTAAGTACCACGAATGTTGGTGTCAGTTTCGCTCGAGACGGCAACCATGCTACTCATACCACGATCGCCGTCGGTTCTTCTGAGGAAGTGCTCGGCTGCACCATCACCGTCCTAGAATCACATCCCACACGATCCGACAACGGTTCGGCACTCGTCGCCATCCAGTGCCCCGACGAAGCCTCCGCCACTCACTCCCCCATACCCGATACCGGCCCGTAGTCGGTATTCCGAAGCGGAACCAGCACTGTGACAAGCCGTGGGCGGCAACTGGCTAGCCGCCGCGTTGGGTACTCGAGTCATAGATCCTCCGGTTCTCACCGCTCCTCGCACACCACAGCTCCCCAGCCACACCTCCCAAACCGCAGCTCACGCTTTCGCGTAAGCTTGACCTTGTTCTATATCTGGGCCTGAATTTTTGGAAAGGATACCCATGCCGGGCACCAACCTCTCACGTGCCGAGGCTGCGGAACGCGCAAGCCTCGTCGCCACCGAATCTTATCGAGTGACCCTCGATCTGACCGGTGAATCCGAGACAATCTTCCCATCGGTCACCGAGATCGATTTCTCCGCTACGCCGGGGGCCTCAACGTTCATCGATCTTATAGCCGAGTCCGTTGAACGCATCGTGCTCAACGGGCAAGAACTCCCAACCTCGCTTTTCGCGGACTCCCGCATCGCGCTGAACGATCTCGCGGAACACAACACCCTCCGCGTGGAATCCACCATGAACTACTCGCGTACCGGTGAGGGACTACACCGCTACGTTGATCCGGCCGACGGCGAGGTCTACCTTTACTCCCAGTTCGAGGTGGCCGATGCCCGCCGCGTTTTCGCCTGCTTCGAACAGCCCGACCTGAAAGCCGACTTCACCTTCACCGTGACCGCACCGGCTTCCTGGCGTGTCTTCTCCAACTCGCCCTCGCCTGCACCAGAACTGGTTGGCGACGGCGTCGCCCGCTGGAGCTTCACTCCCACCGAGCGCATCTCCACCTATCTGACCTCTATCGTTGCCGGACCGTACGACGGCGTCGACGGAGCGGTCTATCAATCAACCGATGGCCGCGAAATCCCGCTGGGAGTGTGGGCACGCAAGTCGCTGGTCGAATACCTGGATGCGGAGGAGATCTTCACCATTACTCGGCAGGGCTTCGAGTTCTACGAGGCGAACTACGGCCATCCCTACCCCTTCCGGAAGTACGACCAGATCTTCTGCCCGGAGTACAACGCCGGCGCCATGGAGCATCCGGGCAATGTGACGATCGTCGAATCCTACGTATTCCGCACCAAGCCGACCGCCGCCATGGTTGACCGCCGCGCCATTACTATCCTGCACGAGCAGGCGCATATGTGGTTCGGTGACCTGGTCACCATGAAGTGGTGGGATGACCTGTGGCTGAATGAATCCTTCGCCGAGTACATGAGCCACCTGGCAGCCGTTGGCAACACCCGCTGGTCGGATGCCTGGATCACATTCCTTGCATCCGAGAAAACGTGGGCTCTGGCCCAAGACCAGCTGCCCTCCACACACCCGATTGCCGCCAATATTCGCGATATCGAGGATGTCCTGGTCAACTTTGACGGCATCACCTACGGCAAGGGTGCTTCCGTGCTGAAGCAGCTGGTTGCTTGGGTGGGTCAGGAGGAGTTCCTGGCCGGCGTGCGTAGCTACATCGCGAAGAATGCGTGGGGGAACGCCACCTTACAGGATTTGCTCTCCGAGCTTGAAGTGGCCTCGGGGCGCGACCTCTCCTCCTGGACCAAGCTGTGGCTAGAGGAGGCCGGGCCGAATACCCTCTCCCCCAGCATCACGGAGCGGGACGGCGTCGTCAGCGAACTCTCCATTGTGCAAACAGGCAATGGCCCCGCCTCTCTCAGGCCGCACCGCATCGGCGTCGCCGGGTTCGACCTCGTCGAGGGGAAGCTTGTGCGCACACTGACCACACAACTTGATATTGACGGCGAGCTCACTCCCGTTCCCGATTTTGCCGGTCAACCGCGGCCGGCGTTGATTCTGCTGAACGACGGCGACCACGCGTACGGCAAGATCCGCCTCGACGAGCAGTCACTGAATACCGCCGTGGAGCACCTTGACGCCTTCGACGATCATCTGGCGCGCTCCATCGTGTTCTTCTCCGCCTGGGATATGTGCCGCGACGCCGAGATCGCCGCAACCGATTTCTTGCAGATTGCGCTGAAGGCGGTCCGCGATGAAACCGACGGAACCGTACTGCGTCTGGCGCTGAATAACATTGTCACCGCAACAAATCTGTACTCGGCTCCCGCCCATCGGGAGGCCTTACGGCTCGATGTTGCCAACACCATGTTCGAGATTCTTCAGCAGGCCGCCCCAGGTTCGGATCACCAGCTGCAGATCGCTGCGGCAGCCGGCAGGCTGGCGGTGACCGATGAACAGTTGGACCTGATTGCCGGATGGCTCGACGGTGTGAACGTTCCCGAAGGGTACGACGTCGACGCCGAGGTGCGGTGGACGATTCTCGTAGCGCTGGCTGCGGCCGGGCGCATCGGCGAGGCGGAGATCGCTGCCGAATACGAACGCGACACCACGAGTTATGGGCAGATCTACTCCGCCCAGGCTCGCGGAGCTTTACCCGACGCCGCCGTGCGGGAGGCTGTGTGGAGCGATATCACCGGGCACGAGGTCAGTAACACCGTGCAGCGGAATCTCTGCCTGGGATCGGCGCGGGCAAAAGCAGAATCACTGGTTCCTTACGCGCAGCGCTACTTTGCGGATGCCGAGGCACAGTGGGATAACCACACGGTGGAAACCGCGTCCAATATGCTGGAATACGCATTCCCCTTGCAGTTGACGGGTCGCACCGACCTGGGGGTTGACCTTGTGGCACTGGGAGATGCGTGGCTGGCAGAGCATTCCGAGAGCACTGCACCGGCATGCGTCCGGCTGGTCTCCGAAGTGGTAGATGCAGCGCATCGTGCACTGCGCGCTCAGCAAGTCGACGCGGCAGGGGCGTAATCGCACCACGTGTGGGACCGGTCGCCCTAAGAGAGGGCGCGCTCCCACTAAGAAGTGGATGCTGCCACGCTAAGAAGTGTCGGGTTTTTCAAGAAACTCCGCGAAAAACCCGACACTTCTCGCAATTCCCGACACTTCTCGCCCTGGCATGACCCGCGCGCGGGGACTGCGCTTTCCTTTGCCTGTGGCTTGGGGCTTCCCCTGGCATACCTTGCGCTCAAGAACTGTTCACCGACACGAAGGACTCTGGCGCCCTGCGGATGGCTATTGCACCTCAAAAAACGGCGTGCCCGCCTCAACGCGTCCCTCAGCCAGGAGGCGCAGGTCACCCTGCTGCGCCCCGACCACTACAACGGGCGTACAGAGCGAATATCCCGCCCGCTGCGCGACCGAGGTGTTCCATAGCACAAGTGGCTGGCCCGCCGAGACGCAGTCGCCCGGGGAAACAAGAACGGTGAATCCCTCTCCAGCCAGGTGCACGGTGTCAAGGCCGAGGTGCACGATAACGTTGAGCGTCCCGACGCCCGCACCGTGCGTTTCCGTGCCCGCAACATCCGTCCCCGGGCCCGCAGCGTCAGCCACCAGCGCCGCCGTCTCGCCTCCCGGCTCGCCGACGTCGTTTCCCAACTGCTTCAACCTTGTGCCCGGCCGGGCGGCATCCGTCTCTTGAATCGCGGCAGGTGCCTGACGCCCGGATTCGCTTCCTGCGCTGCCGACGGCTCCGTTCACACCACGTTCACTGCCCTCGGCACCGCGCACACCACGCCCGCCGTCGTCGGACTCGGAAACTTCGCCGTCGTCACCCAACACCTCAATGACGATCCCATGCGGTTTGGCCTGGCGAACAACGCCACGACACGGTGAGACAACCGTCAACCCACCAGCAAAGGGGTCAATGGCGAATCCGGGCCCCACCATGGAAGCGGCAAACACCGGATCCGGCACATCCTCCATGGCGCGAATATCGCCCGACAACGGCGCAAGAAGATGTAGACGCATTGTTTCCTTCAAAGTCCGAATTGATGGCGGAGATCGTCGCCCGGTGACATCGCGATACCACGGGGCGGCAATGCCGCCAAGGCGAAAACGGCGGGTGCCTGATGCCCACCCGAGTACCGAGGGCAGCCAACGCACTCCAGGCGCTGCGCCGCAGCGGCTCAGCCCACCGTGCCGGAAGATGTGCCGCGCGCTGTTACGCCCTACGCCGGGCGCGGCAGTGACTCGCCGGCAGGCCTGTCACTGGCAGGGCTCGTGGTCTGGTTAGTCGTCCAACAGCGAGGTCATCGACTCGCCAAGGTTGTCGGCCACCGGGCCGACCACCACCTGCACGACGGAGTCTTGCAGAACCACCCCGAAAGCGCCCGCGTTGCGCAGCGCGTCCTCATTGACCTTCTCCGGATCCTTAACCTCAAGGCGCAGTCGAGTAATGCAGGCTTCTACGTTGTTCACATTGTCTTTGCCGCCAACAGCGTCAAGCAGCTCTTCCGACCTGATATCCATGTCCGCTCCACTCTCCGCCAGCCAGGGCGGGTCGATGCTGTTCAGTTTCAAGGATAGCCGCCCGAGGGCGACACGTCCCGCAAGCTGGTGAAACACCGGCCAGCGCGTTGACATAACGGGCCAGCCCCAACTGCATCGACTGCCCGGCGCCCGTCGCGGCCATCGGCACGCGGGCGCGCAAGCGAACACCCGCGCCTACAACAATCCGAACCCGGTCCAACCGCGCCAACGCACCTGTGCCCGCCCAACCGCATCTCGGCCGCGCCAACGCGCCGGCGCCGGTCTAAACGCGCCACGGCGGTTCCATCCGCACCCGGCCGCGGCCGCACATACTGCTATTGCCGCGCGGCTCGCAACTCGGCCGTGAACGCTGCCAACAGTGACTGCAGCCGCGCGTTATTGGGCAGGTCCTCTACCAGCACCACCTGCTCGCTGCCATCGGCCAGCGGAATCCGCCAATTGGGATACTCCTGATCAGTGCCCGGTTGATTCTGCGCACGCCGTTCGCCCACCGCGTCCACAAGCGCCACGCCGAGCATTTCGGCGGGTGCGCGCGCTATAAAGCGGTACAGCGCCTCGACCACCTCGCGCTCCGTCGGGTCCTCCCCAACCAACTCCTGCTGGCGCAGCCGCTCCAACAATCGCTGCCGTTCCGCAGCGGCATCATTGCGGACCTTCTCTGCTGGTTCCGTCAGAAGCCCCAGGCTCTCTCGCAAATCGACATGCTCACCCGCCAGATACCCAGCGGCCGGCGGAAGGTCGTGCGTGTCCACGGTTACCAGAGCCTCGCGGCGGTATGCACCGGGTTCCTTGAAGTAGCCGTTCTCCTGCTCGAAAAGCATCACCGAGGTACCAAGAATGCCCCGCTCACGCAAGTAGTCACGTACCCACGGTTCCACGTTTCCAAGATCTTCTCCCACGACGACGGCGCCCGCCCGGCGGGCCTCCAGCATTAAGACGCCAACCATAGCCTCGTGATCGAAACGCACATACGTCCCTTCAGATGGGCAATGCCCATCGGGAATCCACCACAGGCGGAAGAGCCCCATGACGTGGTCAACCCGCAGCGCGCCGGCATGCCGCAGTACGGTCCGTGCCATGTCACGCAAGGGCGCGTAGGCCATCCGGCGCAGCGAGTCCGGGCGCCACGGCGGCTGAGACCAGTTTTGGCCCTGCTGGTTGTACATATCCGGCGGGGCACCCACGCCCACGCCCTCCGCGAAAGCCTCCGGAATCGACCAGACATCCGAGCCATGCGGATGAACGCCGACGGCGAGGTCGTGGAAAATCCCCAACGCCATGCCGGCAGAGCACGCACTGCGTTGCGCGTCTTCAAGCTGTGCGTCAATAATCCACTGCAGCCAGGCATAGAAGTCGATGCGTCCAGCCAATTCGCGGCGCTCATTCGCCGCATAGGCGGAATCGGGCCGCGCCAGATTCTCCGGGAATTCCTCGCCATACTTCTCACGCAGCGCGCACCAGAAGGCAAAGTCCTCCAGCCCCTGGCCCTCCTCGGCACGGAATCGCTCGAATGCGCGTTGTCTGGCGTCCGAACGCCCGAAGTTGAAAATCACCTCAAGGGCACGCCGCTTGGATTCCCACACGCTATCGCGGTCGATGTTCTCGTTACGCAGCGACGCAGCCTTCGGTTTCTCCGCCGCCCAGTGCACCAATGCCCGTTGAGCGGCCGGCATATAGGCGACCTCGCGGATATCTTCCGGGCGAATGTAAATCGGGTTGAAGAAGCGCCGGGTGACGGGTAGATAGGGCGACGGTGACATATGCCCAACCGGTTCCGCTGCGTGCAACGGATTAATGAGGATGAAATCGCCCCCGCTCGCACCGAAGAAGGAACACATCTCCTTCAGGTCAGCTGTGTCTCCAACACCCCACGAGTCACGCGAACGCGTGGAATAGAGCTGCGCCATGATGCCCCAACCCGAGGCTCCACGCTCGGACGGCAGTCGGAGACGCTGCGGCACAACGATAAGCGGCGCGTCGTATTCGACTGACTCCACCGCGGCGGAGGTGATGACGCTGGCGCGCAGCGTGTGGTAACCCAACGGAAGGTTTGCAGGCAGGGTGAAACTCGCCCGGCCAATCAGTGTGCCATCGACATACCGCGGGGGAACGTAGTCATCCCGCTGGGTCAGGGCACGTTGACCGCCGTCTTCCAGCACCGCCGTCAAGGTTACGGATGCCCCATCGGGCACATGGGCAGCAACAGTGCCTTCGGTGTCACGGCGAATCACCGTACACTCGGGAAGAACATTGTGCCATGGCTGCATATCGACGTCGGCCAGAGATGCGCGAGCGCTCTCTTCTGTGGTCGCGTCAATTCCCATGGCGGCTAATACGGCTACGAGTGTATGGTCGGCCACCGATGTTAAGTTGCCGTCATAGGACCAATACTCTGTCTCCACGCCGCAAGCGTGTGCCAGCTGAGATAACAGTTCCCGATCCGGGACGTTTTCCCTCATGACGCTCCCTCTGTGTCATAGCACGGACGTCTTCGATCACGTTCAGAAATATCTTGCCAGATTCCGCAAGCTTTTTCATAAGGTCTGCGGCAAGTCGCGTTGCAATCTGAGCGGTTCACGCAACGGCCGGTAACTTTCTTACATCCCGAGGTAGTCTGTGGCAGCCCCAGAGCCGAGGAAACACCGGCCTTCACACGGTCATCCTGAACCATTTGTCCTTCTGCCATGCAAGAAACGCTCCTTGACACCATCGGGAACTTCTTCGGCCCGCTGAGCATCCAATGGGCCGGAGCGGCCCGGACATCACACGGACCGCTTGCATGTGCGAGGCGCCAGACAACATCTGGATCGCGCTTTCCGCCACAGATTTTGCACAGATGTGCGCAATTCCGTGTCAGAAGGGCCGTTCGGCCACACCCTCTAGCCGCTCCTTTAGGTAACATGATGGCGTTATTAGCCAACCGTGAAGGACTCGTTCCATGTCGTCCACTACCGTCGAGCTGCCGTCGGTCGATACCGAACCACTGGCCTCGGTGCTCAATACACTGCGCCTGGAGCGCCTTGGAAATAACCGTTATCGCGGCAACAACATGCCACAGCTCAGCGGCCGCGTCTACGGCGGGCAAGTTCTTGCCCAGGCAACCGTCGCAGCTTCAGACACCTTGGGGGTAGCCCCGGAAATCCGACTCGCGCATTCAATCACCGCGGCCTTCCTGCGCCCCGGCAGGGTCGAAGTACCCACCGAGTTCATGGTTGAAGAACTTAATGACGGACGTTCCTTCTCAACTCGAAACGTCTCCGCCTTGCAAAACGGTCACATCATTTTCACGGCACGCGTTTCCTTCCAACTGCACCAGCCCGGTCCATCTTTCCGCACTCCAATGCCGGATGCTCCCGCACCCGAATATCTGCCATCCTCGGTTGATTTTTTTGCAGGGTTGGATTCGCATTGGGGGCATGTCATGTCAACCACGAACGCCGTCGACCTCCGCCATGTTGATGGCGATATCTATATTCGCCCCGCCGAAGACCACAGCACACATCAACAGATCTGGTTACGCACACGTTCCCCGATGCCAGAAGGCTCGTCAAAACTTCTGCAGCGGGCCATGTTGGGGTATTCCGCCGACCAATTCATGCTGGAGCCGGTTATGCGGGCAACCGGTCTCCACTGGGCGAATACGGACGCCTCGCTGGCAACCCTGGATCATTCCATCTGGTGGCATCGCAACTTCGATATGTCGGATTGGATCCTGGCCGATCTGGAGAGCCCGTCCGCGCAGAATGGCCGCGGACTTGTTATCGCCAAATTCTTCCAAAATGGCCGCCACATCGCCACCATGTCGCAAGAAGGAATGGTACGGGTCCGCACCGTGACGCACCGGGAGGACTGATCGAGGGCATGCGACCGGATGAGAGCCACTGCCCTACCGGCGAACTCAAGCGCTTCCGAGCGTTCGGATACGTTCGAGCATCCAAATAAGGCACGATTAGCGCCTCTCAAAACACCTTGAAGCCAGCCCGGCGGAATATATCACGTGCCTCTTCCGTCTGCTGGGCGCTGGGAGGCTTGGTGCCTTCGAGCTTGTACTCAAGTCCGAGGTTATGCCACTTGTCGCGGCCCATCTGGTGGAAGGGCAATACCTCCACTCGGCTGACTGATGGCCACCGACCAGCGATCTGCGCAACCTTGCGGATATTGTCTGGATCGTCGGTCAGCCCGGGGACCAAGACGAACCGGACCCAGATTTCGATGTCACGCTCGGCCAGGCGGTCCCCGAAGGCAATCGTGGGTTGCAGCATGCGCCCAGTGACCTTCTTGTAGGTCTCCTCGTCGCCAGACTTCACGTCGAGCAGCACAAGATCGACGTCGTTAAGCATCGCATCGCTGGCGTTCGCCCCCAAAAAACCGGAAGTATCAAGAGCGGTGTGGATGTCCATGGCCTTGGCGCCGCGTAGCAACTTGCCGACAAAAGCCGACTGCATAAGCACCTCACCACCGGAGAGAGTGATCCCTCCCCCGGTTGTAGCGAACACCCGCCGGTAGCGCTTCATCCGCCGCAGCAGTTCATCGGCCTCCACCGGATGCCCGTCGCGCATCAGGAAGGTGTCCGGGTTGTGGCAATACAGGCATCGTAACGGGCACCCGTTGAGGAAGATCGTCAAACGAGTACCCGGGCCGTCTACCGCAGTAACGAGCTCCCACGAATGAATCGAGCCCAGCGTGCCCGCGCGCATACGCGCCAACCGATCCGCGCGTTCCAGATCGGTGAGTTCGACGAGGCCATCCGCCCCCGCTCCCTGCAGACGGGCCGCCGGGGCCAGGAAGTCCTGGTCGCCGGCGGCCGCCATTACCGCATTGGGCATTGAAAACCTCAGGCGGACTGATGGAAGGTACGGGAGAGCACGTCCAGCTGCTGCTCGCGTGTGAGCTTAACAAAGTTCACCGCGTAACCGGACACGCGAACCGTCAGGTTCGGATACTTCTCCGGGTGCTCGATTGCGTCCTCGAGGGTGGAACGATCAAGAACGTTAATGTTGGCGTGGTACAGGCCCTGCACGCCACCCTCGTTCTCGCGCGCCGCCTTCATTGAGGCCAGACGCTCCTCGTATGTTTTGGTTGCCATGTTCCGGCTCCTTTTCTTTAACTGTTGGTTAGTGTCTTGTAAACGAAACTCAGTCGCCCTTGGTTGCATCGACGGCGCAGGACTCATCCGGGACGAATCCGGCATCAAGGATACCGACCAGGTTGGTGACCTGCTCTTCCTTGTTGCGGCCCAGACCGGACGGGGTGATCGTATTGGTCAGCGAGATGCCGTCCAACGCGTCGTTATAGTCCAGTTTGCCAACGGAGAGCATGGAGGCGACCATGCCATGCGTATCCATGCCATTCTCCGGGTTCGCACCCGGTGAGAACGGTGTTCCCTTGACATGCCCCGAGGGGAACGAGCCGGTGTTGCGGCCATAGACCACATTAGAGGTAATGGTCAGAACCGACTGGGTCGGAATGGCATCCCGATACATCGGGATCTCACGGATCTTACTCATAATCGTGTGCACGATCGTGGCAGCTATGTCATCGGCGCGGTCGTCGTCATTACCGTACTTCGGGAAGTCGCCTTCCGTTACATAGTCGACGACGAGCCCGGTCTCGTCACGCACCGGGGTCACCTTCGCGTACTTAATGGCGGACAGCGAGTCGGCAACAATCGACAGGCCGGCAATGCCACAACCCATGGTGCGGGTGATCTCGGAATCGTGCAGCGCCATCTCGATCGACTCGTAGGCGTAACGATCATGGCAGTAGTGAATGATGTTGAGAGCCTCGACGTACGTGCCGACCACCCAGTCGAGCATTTCTTCATACTTCTGCCACACATCGTCGAAGTCAAGCGGGCCGTCGCCCACAACGCCTTCGTGGTCGGGAACGACCAGCTTGCCGGTCATCTCATCGCGGCCGCCGTTAATGGCGTACAGCAGCGACTTGGCGGCGTTGACACGCGCGCCGAAGAACTGCATCTGCTTGCCCACACGCATCGGCGAAACACAGCACGCGATCGCGGCGTCGTCGCCCCAGTGCTCGCGGATCTGACCGTCAGACTCGTACTGAATAGCCGAGGTCTCAATCGAGATCGAGGCGCAGAACTTCTTGTAACCCTCCGGGAGGTTTTCGTCCCAGAAGATCGTGATATTCGGCTCCGGTGCGGGACCGAGATTGCGCAGGGTCTGCAGCAGCCGGAAAGACGTCTTGGTGACCAGCGGCCGACCGTCATCGCCGAATCCCGCATCCGACCATGTGGCCCAGTACGGGTCACCGGAGAAAATCTGGTCGTAAGCGATCGTGCGCAGGAAGCGGACAATACGCAGCTTCATGACGATGTTGTCAATAAGTTCCTGTGCCTCCGCCTCGGTCAGTGTGCCCGCCTTGAGGTCGCGCTCGAAGTAGATGTCGAAGAAGGCGGAAAGCCGTCCGATCGACATGGCAGCGCCGTCCTGGCTCTTCACGGAGGCGAGGTAGGCAAAGTAAGTCCACTGCACAGCCTCACGGGCATTCTGTGCCGGGCCAGAGATGTCAAACCCGTATGAAGCCGCCATATTCTTCAGCTTCTTGAGTGCCTTGATCTGCTCGGAGTGTTCTTCGCGGTAGCGTGCCCAATGCTCGGAGAAAGGCTGGTCAACCACCGCGTCGCGCATCGTTTCCTTATCCGCGATGAGGCGGTCCACGCCGTAAAGCGCAACACGGCGATAGTCACCGATAATACGGCCACGCCCGTACGCATCGGGCAGGCCGGTGATGATATGCGAAGAACGCGCGGCGCGAATGCGCGGTGTGTAGATATCGAAGACCGCGTCATTGTGTGTCTTGCGGTACTTGGTGAAGATCTTCTTGATCTCGGGATCTTCTTCCTTCCCGGCTTCACGGATCGCCGTCTCAACCATTCGCCAGCCGCCGTTCGGCATCATGGCCCGCTTCAGCGGGGAATCGGTCTGCAGGCCAACGACGACGTCGTCGTCATCGCTGATGTAGCCGGCCGGGAAAGCATCGATATCGGCAGGAGTGTGGGTATCGACATCGAGAATGCGAACCTTCCGCTCCTCCGACAGGTAGTCCTTCTCAAGGGTGTCCCAGAGGCGGAGCGTCTTCGCCGTCGCTCCTTCTAGGAAGGACGCATCGCCTTCGTAGGGACTGTAGTTCTTCTGGATGAAATCGCGGACGTCGATGTTCTCCGTCCAGTTACCTGTAGTAAAGCCAGCCCATGCCTGTTCGACAGAGGACTCAACGGCTTCCTCGGTACGCTCCATTGCTTCACCTCTCATGAAGGGTTTCTCTTGTCTTGATCAAAATGACCATGTACGCCGACCACATGACCATATACGACCGAAGCGGCCGACTAGGACTATTGTCCACCATTACGCCGAAAAATGCTGTGACACTGCTCGCTTTGATCCCCTTTTCAGGCTGATCGCGGTTAGGCCATACACACTCCTTTGCTGTATCCACGCCATTTATCATCCCTGCGACACAGCTTATGTGAGATTGCTCCACCTCAGAGGTCTGCGCGTCGCGGTCCATCGAGACGCAGATGTACGGGGCGCGGGAGCGGTGCCGAGGCGGTACGGCGGCACGCCTGCCTGGCCGAGGCCGCGGCACCCACCGTCAAAGCGTTAATCGACGGGTAGGTGCCGCGCGTGCCTGGCCGAAACGTGGCAGGTGCTTGACCGAGTCGTGTGGTGCGTGCCTGGCCGCTGGATCGGCTCAGATAGCGGTGTACCCTCCGTCCACTGGAACCGGCACACCGGTGACATAGCTGGAAGCAGGAGAGGCCAGGAACAGCACTGCCGTATCCAACTCCCCTTCGTTGCCGTAGCGTTGCTCGGGAATGCTCGCCTTCGCGTGCTGCTGGAAGAAGTCTGAGTCGAGGGTCTCCGTGGTCAAGTCGGTATAGAAGTAACCCGGGCAAATCGAGTTGACCGTAATGCCGTGCTTGCCCCACTCCGCAGCGAGTGCACGCGTTAAATTGACCACACCGCCCTTTGCCGCATGGTATGGCGCGGAACCGGCAACCATATTGCCGACAAGACCATACATGGAGGCGATATTGATGATCCGACCGTAACCGGCGGGGATCATGGCCTTCTTCGCCACGGCGCGGGCCACACGGAAGGTGCCGAAGAGATCGATTTGCATCTCGTTCTCGAACTGCTCGTCAGTAATGTCCTCAGCGTTGTCTACTGCTCCGGTACCCGCATTGTTCACCAAAATATCCACACGCCCGTACTCGCTAAGGACTGTATCAACCATGGCATCGACGCCGACCGTATCGGTGATATCGCAGCGCACTGCGAGAGTCGGCACGCCGAACTCGTCGGCGATCTCCTTGGCGACGGCGTCGATACGCTCTTTGCGGCGTGCCACCGCCACGATGGTGGCACCCGCACTGGCCAGGGCCTTGGCCATCTGCACGCCGAGGTCGGCTGAGCATCCGGTAACGATGGCGACACGGCCGGCAAGATCGAAGTAGTTGCGGTTCACGTGAATCCCCTCCGTTGGGATCGGCAATGTTGTGGTCGGTTCTTCGGTGTGCCGAAACGGCTAGCAAAGGGCAGTCATTTCGATCACTGTTCCGAGTATTCGCCACATCGGTGGCGCCGACCCTCTATGTGGGCCCACTTATGCCGAGCAGACGAATCCGACACCGGTAATTGTAAGGGTTCTCTTCTCTAGGTTGCTAGCACTTGCGGAAACATGCCGCCACACGGTGCCGGCCATTAGTCCCTCGCTGTCCGGCAGCGCACAGCGCGCACACGGCAGAGAGGAGGCTGGCATGGAGCCGCGCGACGGGCGCCGCACGTAGAGGCGTGATGATCGGTCTCTCCTTGGGCTCGATGCGCGAGGTTCGGGCCACCCGCAGGTGAAGGAGCGATGGGTGGACCGCGTCATTACCGCGCCCCACGAACAACTCGCCGCCTGCTACCGCTCCTGTCTGCCCCTCACGCTGGATCACGAGCTCGGCTCGATCATGTTCAGCTGCATCTCAACCGGTGAATTCCACTTCCCCCACCAAGAGGCGGCGCCAATGGCCGTCGAAACGGTCCGCAATGTTCTGTGCCGTGCCACGCACCTACTTATGACAATGAGGAAATTGTGCGCCACATGGTTGCCGAACAGAGCGACCTGCGGGTGCCCAGCCGACTGCTTGCCCTCTGCCCACGCTGCGGCGAGTTGATGACGACGAATCTGCGTGCCGATGACACCTTCGTGGAAGACGACGGCTGGCACGATGCGGCAGCTCGCTACCGCGACTTCTTGCAACGCCACGCCGAGGGGCGGGTGATGTACTTAGAACTCAGTGTCGGTGGTGATACACCAGGTATTATCAAGTACGCCTTCTGGCGATCAACCGCCGCAAATCCGCATGCCACCTATGTGTGCAAACCTTGGTCAGGCCTTCACCCCGCAGGTGATCGTCGACCGCGCGCTGCTGTTGACCACCGACTTGGCGGAACTGCTGAGCAACCTTCGTGGAACCGCCGAATAGGCGGGGTCCCACCGCCATCCGCGTCGTCGACCGTTGTCCGCATCAACGTGTGCCGGACGGGCCACGCAATCACGTTGCCCGTCAATCCACCAGAGCCGTTGAAGGCGCTGCACGAGTACCGACCGATAGCGGGTGCTGATCGCGAGTCACGGGGTTCGCCGTGACTCGTGGTCGCCCTGCGCACTGGGAGCAGTTGGCGCAGCTAGGAACGCCGACTCAGAGCTCTCCTTATCGCTGGGATAAACCGGCGGCTCCGCGGAGTTCGCTTCCGGTGTGTTCCGGTTCCGGATGAGGTGGACAACGCAGACAATCACGATGGCGGTGATCGCGATACCTGCGATCCAGAAGTCGAACCTGAGGATGTTGTACATCAGGCCTTCACCTGCGGACGGCACATCTTCTTCCCCGCGTGTGGCGGCCGCCGTCAATACCTGCATTGCCATGAGCATCCGCATTGGCCTGTCCTTCAGTCTCGCGTTAGCTTGCGGTAGGTCACCGAATGCGGATGAGCTGCCTCCGGCCCCAATCGGTCGACCTTGTTCTTCTCGTAGGCTTCAAAATTACCTTCGAACCAGTACCAGGCCGCCGGATCGTCATCAGTACCCTCGTAAGCCAAGATATGGGTAGCGACACGATCCAGGAACCAGCGGTCGTGCGTGATGACCACGGCACACCCTGGGAACTGAAGCAGTGCGTTCTCCAGCGAGGAGAGGGTCTCCACATCCAAGTCGTTGGTCGGCTCGTCGAGGAGCAGGAGGTTCCCGCCCTGTTTGAGGGTCAGAGCCAGATTCAGGCGGTTGCGTTCTCCACCCGAGAGCACACCTGCCTTCTTCTGCTGGTCCGGCCCCTTAAAACCGAAGGCGGAGACGTAGGCACGCGACGGCATTTCTACATTGCCCACCTGAATGTAGTCCAACCCGTCCGATACCACTTCCCACAGGGTTTTCTCCCCGTCGATTCCCGCTCGGTTCTGATCGACGTAGGAGAGCTTCACCGTCTCGCCGATCTTCAGCGTCCCGGCGTCCAGCGGCTCGAGGCCGACGATGGTCTTGAACAGCGTGGTCTTTCCAACGCCGTTGGGGCCAATAACTCCCACAATTCCATTGCGAGGAAGGGAGAATGACAATCCGTTGATTAGGGTGCGATCACCGAAGCCCTTCTTGAGGTCGGTTGCCTCCAACACCACGGATCCGAGCCGCGGCCCTGGAGGAATCTGAATCTCCTCGAAGTCCAGCTTACGGGTGCGTTCAGCCTCCGCAGCCATTTCCTCGTAGCGTTCCAAACGCGCCTTGGACTTGGCTTGGCGCCCCTTAGCGGATGACCGCACCCACTCGAGCTCATCCTTCAGACGCTTGGCCAGTTTCGCATCGCGCTTGCCCTGAATCTCCAAGCGGGCTTGCTTGGTTTCAAGATACGTGGAGTAGTTGCCCTCGTAGGGATACAGACGCCCACGATCCACCTCGGCGATCCAGCTGGCAACGTGGTCAAGGAAATAACGGTCGTGCGTGACCGCAATAATCGCTCCCGCGTACTGCTGGAGATGCTGCTCCAGCCAAAGCACGGATTCCGCATCAAGGTGGTTCGTCGGCTCGTCGAGCAGCAGCAGATCGGGCGCTTCCAGCAGCAGCTTGCACAGGGCCACGCGGCGGCGCTCGCCACCGGAGAGCACGGACACCGGAGTGTCACCGGGAGGGCAACGCAGAGCATCCATGGCCTGTTGCAACTGGGCGTCCAGATCCCATGCATTGGCCGCGTCAATTTCCGCCTGTAACTTGCCCATCTCATCCATCAGCGCATCGAAATCAGCGTCCGGATCGGCCATTTGTTCACCGATCTCGTTGAATCGATGAATCTTGGTGATGATATCGGCCCGGCCCTCCTGCACGTTCTCCAGGACCGTCTTCTCTTCATCCAACGGCGGTTCCTGTTGCAGAATGCCGACAGTGTAGCCAGGGCTGAGGCGCGCCTCCCCGTTTGACGGTTCGTCAAGGCCTGCCATGATCTTCAGGATCGTTGACTTGCCCGCACCATTCGGGCCAACCATGCCGATTTTCGCTCCCGGATAAAACGCCATGGTCACGTCATCGAGGATCGTCTTATCGCCGACACGCTTGTAGGCGTGAATCATCTGGTAGATGTACTCTGCCACTGTTCTCCATCCGCTGTATCAAGACTCTGGCCGCCCGGGCAAGCAAACGGCCCTCGTACAGGATACAACCCCGGCACCAACCGTTGAAAAATACCGGCGTGAGGCTCCTACCACCATCGAGGCGCACCTGCGTCACGCCGCCGGTGAACAGCGTGCGCACAGCATCCTTGCGGCATATCGCTATACCATCACGGCGCTCAGGTTACCCGCCGGATCGGGCCCACTCTGACTTTGCTCCTCCGCAGGAAAGTCCGCCGACACCTGCTGGAGCGCGGACTGCTCGCCATCCAGTTCGTTAGAGTCCCCGTTCCCACCGGTGCCCGTGTTGCCTTCCTCCTCCAGGTAGGCCCGTAATGGTTCCGTGTTGCTGGCCGACTCACGTGGCTCTCCGTCAACCGGATCGAGGGCTTTCTGCCGTGTCTTGACGAATTTTGCCTGGCCGGTACTCAGTTCGATGCCGAAGGCATCGGCGACGATCACGTTTTCGCTATGGTTATGCCCCTCTTTATCGGTCCAGGTACGCGTGTTCAACCTGCCACGCACCAGCACCGGGGTGCCCCGCCGTACGCATTCAGCGACATTCGTACCGAGGTCGCCATAGCACCGCACCGAATACCAGGACGTCGTTCCGTTCTCGAAAGTACGCGTGTCACGTCTGAAGTTGCGCGGCGTTACACCCACGCGGACGAGTGAGGTCGTGCGTCCGAGGGCGTTGCTGAACACCGTCGGATCTGCGCCGACGTACCCGCGGATGGCGATAAGCGTTTCATTAGACATTGGGTTCTTCCTTTCTGTACCTACCACTTGGCACGGGTCAAGCATCCGCGATTGAAGGTTGGAAAGGAAGAAAGGTGCGATCTGCTGTGGAAAACAAGACCATTTCCGTGCCTGTGGGGATCGCGAGCCGCGCGTGCGTGAGCACTTCCTTGGGACAGATTGTGACTGGGGAGCGTAGATGTCGCGAGCCGCGCGTGCGTGAGCACTTCGTTTGCCGTTTTGTACGTACTCCGGCACCGCGCCGCGCCAACGAACTAACGGCAATCCGATTCCAACTCGCTGGTCAATACGGCAGCTTCGCGGATGATTTGATCGGGTACGTATCCGATTAGCGACGATTCACCCCAGACCACGCCCAGAACATCAAAGACTCCGCCGGGCATCGCGAGTCCCCGCGGACCAGTGCGTCACACGCGCCATGCAAAATCCGCGTCAAGCATTTGCACGAGGGTTCGTGGCCTAGGGGCTGACCCCAGTGGGTTACACCTCAAGTGCTTCACGGGCAAGCCGATGCCGGTCCAACACGGATGCCGCGGTTTCCACCAAGGTCTCTTTTGTACTCTGCGCAATCGCCTGTGTAGCGGCGGCCTCGTACTGCTCGGCGGAGCGAACTCCCGCAGTTGCCTGCATGCGCAAGCCCACGACCCACAACACCGCACTAAGGGCCAGCCCTCCCACCGCGAGAGCGATACGCGCGGGCAGAACTCTCACTGGCACTCCAATAATGGCAAGAACAATGCCGGCAACAGCGAGCAGGCTGCCGAGCACTCCAAGAACGATGGTGGGCTTACGGGAGACCGCTGGCACCGGCACTCCCCGTAACGCGAGTGCGATTGCTCGCCGCACGCGATCCGGATCGGGAATTGCCTCCGCAACCGCATCCTGCCACCGTGCAGGCAATCCGGTGCGCACATGTGATAACCATGCGTCACGCGCCGCAACCACCATGGAGGCAGCGGGCCGTTCCGGTTTGGCAATGGCACTCTGCCCCAACGTACGCCCCGCCTGCCGCAAGGACTCTACGACAGCGGGAATACCACAGGCACTGACAATCTGCTCGTTCGTCGCCTCAACCACCTCGCCGTCCAGTTCCGCCTCGCCGTCGCCCACACTTACGGCCAGGCGACGTCGTATCGCGTCCAACTCGGCTTGAGCGGTCGCAATGCCGGCCTCCGTAGTTTGAACGGCGTCGCGCAAGGCCTGCCGAATCGGTTCCAAGCCCTCGTGATTCAACGCCGATGCCGCATGGACCGGAACGCCCTCCAAGCCGTCCTCCTCCAGCAGGCGAATCACATCGGCCACCAAGGCGTCATAGCCTGCGGGCGGAATGGTATCCACCTGATTGAGGACCACGATCATATGGTCCTTCCGTGCCCGCATCGCAGCCAGGTATGACTCGTGAATGAGATGATCGGCGTACTTCTGTGGATCGAGTATCCAGACAAGCACATCAACCATCGGCAACAGCCGATCAACCATCATCGAGTGCCCCACGGCAATCGAGTCGTGGTCGGGCAGGTCCAGTAGCACGAGCCCATCCATGGAGTCCCGACCCGCCGTGAGAATCGACTCATGGTTAATCCGCCGATTCGGGCTAACGCCCAACATATCCAAGAGCTTCGTGGCATCGGCATTCCACACACAGGCCGTCGCCTGTTCCGTTGTCGGGCGGATTTCCCCCGCATCGGCAAAGTCCAGCTCTGTCAGCGCATTGAACAGCGTTGACTTACCGGATCCAGTACCACCGGCCAACGCGGCAACGGTAAGGCCAATGCCCGCGCCTAGGCGCTCCTGAGCGCCCAGCAGTTCCTTACGCACACGCGCCGCCAAGAACGGGTCGATGCACTCACCGCCGGCTTCAACCGCCAAGCCCAGTTTCTCCAAACGCTCCGTCACATCGGCAACACTGGCGCGTCCGGTAATCGGCCCGCCCACTCCACGGGCGTCATCATCGCCCGATTCTTCAGTATCGTTCGCGGGTGCGACTGGAGTGTCATCCTCCGCGTCGTTCTGACCATCGACGTCACCCTCGGCGTCGTCGGCGAGAGAGGCCTCTTCCGTTCCGGTATCCGCTCGATCTGCTGCCCCGGCGGATTCCTCGGCATTAGATGCAAGTTCCTCGTCGACGCCCACGGCCCCCTCACCCGGCCCGTCTACCTTTGCAGCCCGATCCTCCGGCACCGCATCCAGATCGCCATTGTCAGCCACGTGCTCATGCCCCCTTTGCCTGATTCTGAGCGAGATATTCACTGGCACGCAAACGTAACTGACGGCCGTTACCAATGGGAATCTCGTCAAGTACAGAAGTGTATGCCGCCGCGGCTTGATCCACCGCACCTTCCAGCCGCTCCGCCAGTTTTTCACGCGCAGGGCGTAGAACTTCGGCAACTCCCAACACACGAAGCGCCTGCTCGGCTCCCCCAACACCGCCTGCCGCGGACCCGAGCAGCGCCGCAACGCCCGAGGGTGTCAACCACGGATTGTCCGGTACTGTTTGTGCCATCACTGTAAGGTCAGAATGCCACTGCGAGACGGCATCGGCAACAATTCCGCGCACCGAAAGCCGCTTATGCCCTTCCTCCCGGTACTCCACAGTCTGCACAACGGTTTCGCCCCACACCTTCTGGATCGCTTCATCCGCGGAAATTAGCGCCTGGTTGAGCCCCACGCGAATGGAGGTGAGGACGCCATCGAACACGGAACCTGCAGCGGCGTCGCGCTCCACCTTGCGCCGTCGCTGCAGTAGCCCCGGACGTTCACCGGCCGCTAGTGACGCCAGTGCGCCGCCAGTAGAAGCGAAGGACAACCACGATGTGGTTGGTGCGCCATGGCCGTAGCGTCCCAGGCGCGCGTTTGATGCAACTCTGCTCCGTGGTTCCTCGGCGGCTTGCCGCGCCTTCTCCGCCAAGTCCTGGACTGCGGCCGCCTGCAACTCCACCGCCTCCGACAGGTCGAGCAGTTCACGTCGCAGCTCCGGCAGCATGGCCTGCGTTGTCCGGTCTACCAGTGCTGTGCCCAGTTTCGCGGCAGCGATAACCTCGAGCCACTCCCGAAACACCGCGACGTCCTCCGGCTCCAGCAAGCCTTCATGTGGCCCGGCATCGTTGATCAGCATCAATGGATCCTCACCGATCCCTGTCGCTTCCATACGGCTAAGCAGGTCGCTGCGCACCGCTTCCAAGGCTCGTTCGGGGATACGGTTGAGGACGACTGCGGTTGTCATTCCGCGACGATGTGCGTCTGCCAGGGTATCCCACGCCAGAGCATCCCCGTACCGGGCTGCCGTCGTCACGAACACCCAGAGATCGGCGGCGTCCAGCAACCGCCGCGAAAGCTCCCGGTTCCCGGCATCCACGGAGTCCAGGTCCGGGGCATCTACTAGCACAATGCCCGGAACTGCGCCTTCACTGACTACGACCTTGCCCATCTCAAGGAGCGCGTGATCCTCCATCGCCGCAGCGTTGGATGGGTGCACGGCGATCGCCGGAAAACGTGTTGTCGGTCGTAGCACCGAGGCGGGCGATGCCTCCTCGCCCAAAATCGAGTTGAAAATGGTGGACTTTCCAGCTCCCGACGACCCTCCGAGTACAACAACTGCTGGCAGATCCGCTTGGCGCAGGTGCGGGAGGATACGCGTCTTGAGTTGCGTGAGGAGCTGCTGGCGCGATTCAGAGAGTTCGCGAGAACCGGGCATGTCGAGCGGCAGCCGGGCATTCTCCAGCGCAGAAATGGTACGTGCGACAAGATCGACCAAATCGCGATGCGTGGTTGCAGACTTCACGCGCCTATTCTCCGCCACTTTGCAGGAAAAGTGGCGGATCACTCGCGGCATGTGGCAAAAGAATTGGTACTTGCGCCTTCCTCGGGTACATTAAGGGGGCCAGGATTCACCTGGGTCCGCCTCCATAGCTCAATGGATAGAGCAACGGCCTTCTAATCCGTAGGTTTCCGGTTCGAGTCCGGATGGGGGCGCAACCACATACCGCACCAGCACGCGAAGTCTGCCTCTTACGCCCGGCGCACCGGAACTTCTACCCTTCGGCTACAAGCGCACGCATCACCGCGCGAGCGCACTTTTCACGCAGGTCGTGCACGCTGCGAGCAAAAGCCGCGACGAAACGCGAGTCCGTACCGAGTTCGCCGAACACCTGCTGGTCCGAGATGAAGGCCTCATCCTCTCCGACACACTGCCGCGCCGCAAGCTGCTGCAAGCGCTCCCCCTGCTTGTCGTCGACGACGATTGTGGAACCGTCCTCAGCTGTGCCTTCCTCGCCCAGGTCCCAGGCGGCGCACAGCGCGGC
Source organism: Actinobaculum sp. 352 (assembly GCF_003957265.1). Classification (NCBI taxonomy): domain Bacteria; kingdom Bacillati; phylum Actinomycetota; class Actinomycetes; order Actinomycetales; family Actinomycetaceae; genus Actinobaculum; species Actinobaculum sp. 352. The sequence goes on from NZ_RQSN01000004.1 coordinate 186,076, forward strand.
TCCCAGTTGGATAGGACCGGAAGCGAGGTTGTCGCGCACGGTGGGTAGTTACTGGCTGCCGACGGACCCGTGACGACCGCGGAGCACCCGCTGAACCGTACCCGCGCCATGTTGGCTGCCAGTGTAGCACTCGGTTCCAAGCGAAAATGACCCAGCTCCAGAGCCCCATCCAATGGAGTACATCCCACCTGGATCCAGACCCGGAGCATCACACCTCCTCTCACAACACAACACCTTCGTCCACTGCGGCGTGCAGGCGAGTACACTTGCCGCCGTGACTACCCATGATGCAGCAACTCGTGAACCGAATACCCCTATCGTGTGGATCGACTGCGAGATGACCGGCCTAGACATCGACGTCGACGAGCTCGTCGAGGTCTCCGTCGTAATCACCGATTCCGATCTAACTCCGGTCGACGCGGGGATTGACCTCATCATCAAGCCCACACCGGGTGCCGTCGAACATATGGGAGACTTCGTTCGCCAGATGCACACCAACTCCGGGTTGATTAAGGAATGGGAAGGTGGCCTTGAACTGGGCGAGGCCTCAGCACAAGTCCTCGACTACATCAAGCGTCACGTACCCGAGGCGCGCAGGGCTCCACTGGGTGGCAATTCCGTGGGCACGGATAGGACCTTCCTCGCCAAATACATGCCGGAAGTCGTCGAGCATTTGCACTATCGGGTAGTTGATGTCTCCTCCATTAAAGAACTCGCCAAACGGTGGTACCCACGCGCCTATTTCGCTTCACCGGAGAAGACCGGCAACCACCGTGCCCTCGGTGATATCTACGATTCGATTGACGAGTTGCGCTACTACCGGAGCGTTCTTATGCCGGACGGCGAGGGCCCGACGACGGCGCACTGCAAAACCGCGGCCGCTACCGCCGCCGGCACAACCGCCCGCATCGCGCAAGCCCCGCAAACCGCAGAAGGCTAGCACCCGGCGACTCCTTGACGAGGGCGCTACGGGTTTCCCGCCGTAACGATCGCCGTTGCAAACGACACCACCAACCTCGAATAAGCGCGAGTCGGCTGCGCACCTGCGCAGAGCCTTTGAGGCCTCCTAGCGCGTGCGGCCTTTCAGGCAACCGTATCCGGATAGACCGCCAACTCCACCAGGTTTCCATCCGGGTCGCCCAGGTACACCGATTCCATCGGCCTAAGCGCTCCGGTTCGTTGCAGCGGTCCCAGTTCTGTGGTGAGTCCGGCCCGTCGGAGGTCGGCGACGACGTCGTCCATCGGGGCGCGGACCGCAAAGCACATGTCGGCGCTGCCGGGAGTGACGGCACCGGCATGCTGCTCCAACTCATGTCCGCGCTGATGAAGCTTGATTTTGGACTGGCCGAAGCGCAGCGCTCACCAGACTGGTCGAGAGCGACCAGGCGATCAAAGCCCACTGCTCACCAGAGCGAGGCCCACCGTTTACCAGACTACCCGGAGGGTGCCTCCACTGCTCTTGAGGCCCCACGGTCCCTCAGGCTGCTACGCCCCCACTCACACACCTTCCCGGGCGGTGCCACTAACCAGACTATTCGAAACGTGTAGCGCTGTGGTCCGTCCACCGCACCGCGACCCGATACGCCACCAAGGCCGCAACACCGACCAATGCCAGGCACAACGCCAGTATCCCGTAATACCACAGCCCGGGCCAGGAGATGCTCCGCTCGCTCAACCCGGTAATTGTGACCCAGCCGGTGAAGACCCCGAGCGCGACCGCGCCGAGGAATGCCACAACAACGGGCAGTACGGTCTCCGCGGTGATGATTCGCCGTAGCGTTGCCCCTCGCATTCCGGTCAGGCGCAGCAGTCCGAAGACTCGCCGTCGGTCCAGGATGCCGGAAATCGTTGCTACCGCGAGTGAAAGCGCCGAAATCGCCGTTGCGATCACAATGCCGATCGCCGCCATGGCGGCGAACTGGTTCTCGGTAGCCTCCGCCGCCACATTCCCGTCTTCATCGCGCGTCAGTGGCGTCGACAGCGGGTTAACGTGCCCGCCGTTCCACAGCGCCGTGCGCACTCGCTCCCGCGCGGCCGCACTGCCGTCGGTAGCAACGAGCAGCACTGCGGCATTCTCGCCGCCAGAGGGTGCGGCGGTGGGCCGGAGGTCTAAGGACTCCCCGGCTGCTGCTAGCGCATCCGTATTCAGGGAGACTCCCGCTGCGCCGTCGGGCACGGTCAAGCCGATACTACGGGTGTCGGCAGCGGAGAAGATCACGCGCGAAATAGTGCCGTCGGTAGCTCTCGGCGCGTAGCCGACCCCCGCACCCGTCACGCCCGGCACTCCCATAAGCTCTTCTTGCTGTTGCTCAATGCCTGCTGTAACGCGCTCGGCATTCTCTCCACTCCCCGCCTGAACAATGATCGTTGCCGTTGAGAGGTGAAGATCGTCGCTGACGGCTGCCGGTCGGCCGACTGCCGCGGTCATGGCCACCGCGAAAACGGAGACGAGAAACACCGCGATGACCATGCCAGAGACGGTTCGAAAAGCAGCTCGCGGGTGGCGGGCTATCCGAGCGCAGGCAACGAGGGTTTCGGGCCGTCGGGCGTGCCGTTGCCCGAGCCGCGCACACCATGCGGTAAGCATGGCCCCCGCCGTCATGAGGCCGCATGCCACTAGAAGGAGCCCAGCCACCAGTGCAAGTCCGGTGCTACGCGTTCCCCAGAGGCCCGCTCGGATCATGAGAAGAAGAATCACGCCTCCCAGCAGGGGCACTATCGACACCACCCGGGGGCGCCGCTCCTGCACATCGCGAATAGAGCCTACGATCAGCGCCTGACCGGAGCGGGCACGTAGCCAGGCGATCAGAGTAGCAGCCGACGCCGTGGCAAGAATGATTCCGATAACCAGGGCCGCCGGTAAGCGCAAATCCTCAATATAGAAACGCCCCGAGTTTACGCGCACCCGTGCTGCAGCCGGGAGAAGCAGGCGCGCAGCGACCGCACCGAAGCACGAACCCACAAAGGCGGTGAACGCCGCTTCCAACGCGGAAATCGCGGCAACAGTCGGCCGTGTTGCACCTATGAGCCGAAGCGTCGCAATATGTTCGGCGCGCTGCGCGGCACCCAAATCGGTCACGATAGCTATCAGAAGGAGCACGGGCACCAACATGGCAATCGCTCCCAGCGCGGCAATGATCTGGTATACCTCGCTGGAATAGCGGGTGCCGACAAAAGAAGAAACAAGTGACGCAGCGTTGCCCAGTTGTCCGGCATCAAGTAGTTCGTCTACCGTAACGCCTTCGACGACGACAAGTGCATCCGGCCCCTCCAACCCACTGCGCTGAATCGTTCCCGCAGCTACACCGTAACGGTCCCCCAGTTGATCCGCCGGTGCCGCACCGATGAGCTCCTCCAGCGCCGGAGAGGCGAAGTACTCGCCCGGGCGCGGAGTTCTGTCGATTCCCGGAAGCGCTACCGTGGTCTGATCGGACGCGGCAATACGCACAACCGTTATCGTCCGCCCACCGTAGAAATCGGATGTGGTGAGGGCGGCCGCCGTATCCGGCTCGAGGGGCAGGTCAGCTTCGGTGAGGCGTTCGGGAACACGGTATGGGGTGAGGGTCCAGGTGGAGCGCTCCGTGCGCTCCCCGATTCCGCGCGAAGCTCCGAGCAGCAGCAGGAGGATTGCGACGCCGATCATGACGCCCACACACATCCCACTGACGCGACGCCGCGAAGCGACGTCGCCGGCCACTAGCAACCGGGTGAGTTGTATCCGCGCCTTCATTGCGGCGTCCCGTCGCTCTGCCCGCCCACGCACGGCCCCGTGCTGTGGCTACCCGCACTGTCACTACTACCCGTACCGGCACTGATGCGGCCGTCACGCACAATGACCTCCCGATCGGCGTATGCGGCCGTGCGTGCATCGTGGGTTACCAGCACAAGCGTCGACCCGTCCTCTCGCACGCGCCTCACCAGCGCATCCATCACCTGTTCGGCCGCGAATGAATCCAAAGAGCCGGTCGGCTCATCGGCGAAGATGACGCGCGGGTGGGCAACAAGCGCACGTGCTATCGCAACACGCTGTGCTTGCCCGCCCGACATTTTGCTCGGCAACCGGTCGAGTTCCGCCTCCAGGCCGAATGCGACAAGGGCATCACGCGCTCGCGGCACGGCCTTACGCCGCTCGATACCCGCCAGAAGCAGCGGGATCGTGACATTGTCGAGAGCGCTGAGATCCGGCAATAACTGGCCGAACTGGAACACGAAACCGAAATCGGTCAAGCGCAGATTTGCTCTCCGCTCCTCGCTCCAGGAGCTCATGTCCTCACCTCGATAGCGCACCGTTCCGACGTCGGGAACAAGCACACCCGCGAGGACATGCATAAGCGTGGACTTCCCCGAGCCGGATGGCCCCATAACCGCCAGGGTTTCGCCTTCACTAATATCAAGATCGATGCCGCGCAATGCCCGCGTCATGCCAAATGAGTACTCGACCGCCCTGGTTTGCAGTAGGGATTGTTGACCCACCGCCTCTGGCGCCTTGCCGTTGTCTGTAGACGCTTCTCCCATCCGTTCCGCCAGACGACTGCCTGCCCTACGTGGCAGGTTCATGCCTGCACCTCCTTCCGAAGGGAGCCGAGCCGGGCCTCGGTTACATCAATCCACTGCAGATCGGCCTCAATGTGGAACATTGCGTGATCGGCCAGCAACGCCCCTCGCAGATCGGCTTCTTGTTTGGCCCGGGTGAGTTCGCGGAGGCGGGCGAGATGTGCGCTGCGTTGGATATCGAGAAGACGTTGGGCGTCGTCGCCAAGCAGAAGAGCAATGATCGTCTTGGCAAAGAGATTCGATTGTAGGGTATCCGCCACCGGATCTGCGGTGAACATCCATTCCTCCACCCTCTTGCGCCCCTGCTCTGTTATCTCATAGCGTTTCCGTTCCGGCCCGGCCCCGGGCTCTTGGGCGACGAGTGTGATCAGGCCGTCGCGGATGAGGCGTGCCAGTGTGGCATAGACCTGACCGTAGGCCAAGGGTCGGCGCGATCCGAACCAGTGGTCGTAGCTCTGTTTGAGGTCGTACCCGTACCCTGGGGCGGGGCCGAGCAATCCGAGCAGTGCAAGCGAGGTGTCCATGGCTCGACTATACACTCAGCGTATACACCGCGTCTATAGCCGCCTTTGAGTGCTGACGTGTCTGATCTTCCTACCCGGCGGCTCATACGGCGGCGGTTCCCTGAGGCAGCCATTCCTGCGGCGGCGGGCCGAGGAAGCACTGACGACGGCTTCGTCGCCACGCCGGAGCCACGTCGGCACTATCTCCCCTACGCGGCTGGCCTGCCCCGCAGGCCTGCCGCGGCGCATATCACCCACGCCGTGACCCGATCCAGAATCGGTGACTCAATGCGCCACCGTTGCCAATACAGAGGAACGGCAACACTGCGGCTCGTATCAAAACGCACGAGGGCACCGCGCGCAATCTCTTCTCTTGCTTGGTTGCTGGGAAGGACGCTCCACCCCAGACCAAGACGTACCGCGGCGAGGAAGTCATGATTCGACGGGACGAAATGCGCTGGAGGCTCATGCAGGGCACCAACCATCTCCAGGTATCGATGCTGCAAAGAATCATGCATATCAAAACGTACCAGCGGTTGACGCTCGGGAGCGGCGGCGACGGCGTCGGCTATCTGCGGAGCACACACTGGCCAATACTCCATTGCCCCCAGCGGGCTGACCACGCAACCCGGCGCGGGCGCCGACTGTGAAGTCACCGCCGCCATCACCGCTCCCCGGCGCAGAGACTCGCGGCTGACCTCCTCGTCCTCAATGCGCATGTCCAGCATCATGCTCCCGTCCCGCGCAATACTGCCGACGACGGTTGCGAACCACGTGGCGACCGAGTCGGCGTTAACTGCCAGCGCACAGCGAGTAAGCCGTGTGGTGCCATCACTTCGAACACCCGCCACGCCCGCTGCAGCCAAAGCCTCGGTTGCGTCCGCTGTTGCCAGTTCCACCTGGCGCGCCAACTTGAGCAGGACCTCACCCGCAGCGGTCGGCGCCACCGGTCGAGTTCGCTGCACTACGGCCCTACCTATCTCATGTTCAAGGGCTGCTAAGCGCTGACTGACCGCCGATTGCGTGATGTGAAGTCTGCGTGCGGCAGCCTCGAATGACCCTGTTTGGCACACCGCGGCCAATGCGGCCAGGCTTGTAGCGTTGTACATATTAGGAAGTCTAATGATACTTGCAGACTCTTTAAGATACTTGGTGGGAGTGGGATGGCTACCTAGTCTGATCATTATGGCCCTACCACTGATGAGTTACCTTCCGATGGCCGCCACTTTCGCCTTCGCACCCGGACCGGATGCCACCCTCACCATTCGCAGCTCGTTATCCGGCGGACGAAGCCACGGCCTGGCTACCGGGCTTGGAACCGCCTCCGGGTCCGTGGTCTGGGGACTTTCCTCTGCGGTCGGGCTGGCTGCGCTTGTGGTGTCGCAACCTGCACTGTTCGCAATATTGAAGGTGACCGGCGCGGTTTACTTGGCCTTTCTCGGGCTCCAAAGCCTCAACTCCAGCGTGCGAACCCACCGGTCAGCACCTCAACAATCGGCCGCAGCTCGACGCCCCTTACCGCTGCGTCCACTGCTGCAACGCGTCGGCTTGCGACGGTCCTACCCGCAACGCCCCGCCCTGCGAGAGACCGAGCCACAACACTCCGCTCTGCAGCAGCCAATACCGCAGCACTCCACCCAGCAACACTTCACCCAGCAACACTCCGGCACCCGAACGATGACCTCCTTGCCATCGCATCTACGCGCCTACCGTACCGGCCTTCTGGCTTCCGTTTTGAACCCGAAAATGGGGGCTTTCTACCTGGCGGTGATGCCGCAATTCATCCCGGACGAGAGTAACACGTTCCTCTGGTCGATGGCACTCATGGGCATTGAGTTTCCCGTCGCCGTCGTCGCAATGTCGCTGTATGCCGTGGCAGCAGATCGACTGCGGGTGCTGAGCAGCGAGCAACGAGTCTTGAGGTGGATGGACCGCATACTCGGCTTTGTTCTGCTGGGGTTCGCCGCTCTTCTCCTTGTTGAATGATGCGTGAGTGAATATCGTGGCATTCACTATGTGGACAGATGGACAAAGGTCTCAAATACAATTCGCCATCCGGACTAGGATGACTACCGGCGGCAGTGGCGGGAGCCACTCACCGCTATTCCGCCCGGTAGCGGGACACGTTTCCACGGGAGCGATCCTCTATTGAAACGGGTTTCGACTCCCAGGGCGATATGTTATGCACACCACCAATGGGAGGAATCTCGATGTCGAGTTCCACGCAAGAAAAGCCCCGTTCACGGGCTAACTCGCTAGTTATCCGCAGCGCTATCGTCGCTGCGCTCGGTGGCCTTGTCTTTGGCTTCGACACGGCCGTCATCTCGGGTGCTGAGGGCGCCCTACAGGAGGTCTTCAGTCTGAGTAACTTCAGCCTTGGCCTCACAGTTGCAATTGCAACCTTCGGTACCATCTTCGGCGCCATTTTCGCCGGCCGACTAGCAGACCGCTTCGGCCGTCACAAAGTTCTGTTGTGGATCGGGATCATCTACATTCTCGGTTCCCTCGGCACGGCCTTCGCTCCGACCCATATCATCCTGCTGATCTTCCGCTTCGTCGGCGGTATTGGCGTCGGCATGTCCAGCGTCTGCGCGCCGATCTACACCGCAGAAATATCCCCGGCTGCCTACCGCGGACGCCTCGTCGGACTCGTTCAGTTCAACGTTGTTCTCGGCATTCTGCTGGCCTACTTCTCCAACTTCCTCATCCGGCGGATCGCACCCGATGATGTCGCATGGCGCTGGATGCTCGGAGTTATGGCGATCCCCTCGGTCATCTTCCTCCTGCTGCTCCTCACCGTACCGGAAACGCCGCGCTGGTTGATGAGTCATGGTCGCACGGATGCAGCCATTGCCACGAGCCGTCGGCTCTGCTCCACCCAGGAAGAGTCAGACGAGCAGATCGCCGAGATCAAAGAGCAGCTAGCCGAAGACGCACGCCTGCGCAGCATGCGCACCCCGTTCTTCTCGCGGAGGTACCGGAAAGTCATTCTTATGGCCTTCGCCATCGCCGCGTTCAACCAGCTCTCCGGAGTCAACGCCATCCTGTACTACGCGCCCCGTGTGATTCAGGAGGCCGGCGCAAGCGATGATCAGGCATATCTCATGACTGTCGCAGTCGGTTTCATGAACCTCATAGCGACGATGGCGGCTTTGACAGTTATCGACCGCCTCGGCCGCCGAACCCTGATGCTTGTTGGATCAATTGGATATCTGCTGAGTCTCGGCTTCCTGACCGCTCTGTTCTTCGTCTACGACGGGAATTACAACACGACGTCGTCGGTACTGGTGCTGGTCGGCCTGCTCTGCTTCATCGCGGCACACGCCTTCGGGCAGGGCTCGGTGATCTGGGTGTTCATCTCCGAGATCTTCCCCAACCGGGTGCGCGGCGCGGGCCAGTCCTTCGGCTCACTGACCCACTGGACCTTCGCGGCGCTGACTACCCTGCTGTTCCCAAGCATTGTTGGAGCGCTCGGCGGCGGCATCGCCTTCCTGATCTTCTTCATCTGCATGATCGGACAGCTCATCTGGGTCCGCCTGGTCATGCCGGAAACCAAGGGAATTCCATTGGAGGATATGGAAAATAAGCTCGGCCTACGCGACGCCTGAGCCGCCCTGCCCGAGCGCGCCCCTGCGGCAATCCGTCAAGCGGTCACCGCCCGGGCGTTCCGTCCAACGGAACTGCACTCCCCGGGACTGCGCTCCTTGACGGCCGCCGCGGTCGGCAGCTCAGCGGCAGCACCCAGTGGGTACGGGACTTCTATCCAAGGGGTATCCCCCATAGGCGAACGCTCTTCAGAGCCCGGAACAATGACTCTTGCAAGGCGCGTCGCCGCTCGCGGAACACCGAGCCCAACAAAAGGGAACTGGCCGCACACATCAATACACACCCGTAACGCCCCTTGTCCGGCACTGATCGGAGAACTTGCTAGGCAAAACCGCCGCCGGTGCCGGACAATAGGTAACAAGATCTCTATACATCCACTCAGAGGAGAATCACATGGCTGTGACCGATCCGGATGCCGCACCCGTGCTGTGCCTGGGCGAAGCCCTTATCGACGTCGTTATTCGCGGCGACGAATCCGAAGAACACGTTGGGGGAAGCCCGCTCAACGTTGCGTGCGTACTCACCGAACTCGACCATCCGGCGCTTATCGGCGCGTGGTGGGGCAAAGACCAGCGCGGCGCCATGATCGAAGAGTTCGCGCGCGCGCACCACGTCGGCATTGTGCCGGGGAGCGACGCGGCACAACGAACAACTGTTGCCTACGCGCGTCTAGATGAGCAAGGCCGCGCCACATACGAGTTCGACCTGCTGTGGGACGTCCCACCGCTTCCCGCCCCGGCGTCGCTTGCCCACCTGCACACCGGCAGTATTGCCGCCACTCTTGAGCCCGGCGGAACCGGTGTTCTCAAGGCCGTCAAGGACATGGCAATCCGTGGAACCGTCTCCTACGATCCCAACGTTCGCCCCTCGATCATGGAGTCACCGGAGAAGGTCCTGCCACGTATCGAGGAGTTGGTGTCGCTGTCTGATGTTGTCAAGGCCTCCGACGAGGACTTGGCCTGGTTGTATGGCGAAGACACCCCCGTGGAGGAAATCATCCGCAAATGGTTGGCACTCGGACCGGGACTAGTCGTTGTTACCCGCGGTCCGTGGGGCGCCTATGCGCGACTCGCCTCCGAGCGGGACATGCTCGTTATTGATCCGCTCAATGTGGAGGTGGCCGATACCGTTGGTGCCGGTGATTCCTTTATGGGAGGCCTGATCTCGGGCTTGCTCGACGCCGGACTACTGGGCAATGCCGAAGCGAAGGCGCGCCTGCGCAATGCCACCTGGAATCAAATCCGCAGCGCATTGCACCGGGCAACCATCACCTCGGGGCTGACGGTAAGCCATCCTGGCGCTCACGCGCCCACCCGCACGGATATCGACGAAGTCCTGAAGGCCGACCCGCGCCTCGCATAGATCAAGCTCCCGCACCGCACGCTGGATGCGGGCAGGAGTCCCAGCAACCCGTGCCGGATACGACTAGGAGTTCGCGAGCCGAGCCGCATGCCGCGCAGCTAGAATGCTCCGACACTGCGTGCCTCGGGCAGCTACAGGCCCAGCAGACCTTGTTAGGCGGGCACCATTCCAGCAGGTGCCCATGAGGCAGAGTACCCGTCGACTAGGCGGTCCCATGGCCTGAGCGTCTCGCTCGTCTGCCCGTCTCGGTGAGCGTGGATGGTTACTGCCACATAGCCAACGTAAACCGGCTGACCCAGTCTTCGGACTCTGGTCAGCCGGTTCTGCCGTATTAGGCATTAGCTGCGGTTGACTCGCAGAGCCGGTCACCGCAGCGGCAACAGGTGGCGGCTTGTTTCCAGGCCGCCGGTCCAAATCAGGGTCACACACCTCGCACCGAGCAGACACTTACATTCTCAACGTCCAAATCCCGTCCAAACGATTCAAGCGGGACGCAGTAGCCTTCTCAAATCCGCACGATTCCGCCGTTCTTCAAATGGGGCTATTCCACTTTACCTGCGTTTGGACGGGATTTGGACATCCTCGGCCCCACAGCGCGCTGGTAACGGCACGAGTGCACAATTCGATGCCGGGGAGCCGACCTGCGCCTGCGGCACCTACGCATGCCTTCGTACCCAGAACTCGCCTTCGTACCTAAAGCTTGCCTTCGTGCCTAAAGCTTGCCTCGACGACCGTCACGAATGACCTCCGCCACAGCCGCCTTCTGCGCCGATTCGAGTTCGGGGCCGCGCACGCCCGGCAGCGCCAAGATGTTGACCAGAATCGCCACCGTGATGAGCACAACCGCGAAACCTGTGGCGGAACCCTCCCCGGCAAGCCCGACCAGCGGACTCACGAGTCCACCGCACACGAACTGCGCGAATCCCAGGATGGCCGATCCTGTACCGGCCCGCCGTCCGGCAACGGCTAGGGCGATTGCCGGGATATTTCCGAAGGCGAACCCGAGGCAGAACACGTGGCACATCAAAAGCGCAGGGATCGCAATGCGCAGCGGTGCCGAGTCGACTGGCTCCCGCATCGTCGCCAGACACAACGCGGCCATACCAACATCAACAACCAGGACGCTGGCCAAAGCGGTACGAATTTGCCGTTCCGGAGCCCAACGGATAATAAGTGCCGACGAAATCGTCGTCGCTACGGTCATGGTCGCCGCACAGCAACCGAAGATGACGGTGTACTGACCGGTCGCCATCCCTAGCACCGATTGAAGAACAAAGGGCGCGGCGGATAGGTAGGCCATCAGCAGTGAGAAGGTTGCCGCGTTTATGAGAACGATGCGAACGAAGAAGCGGCTCTTGCTCAGCTCCTTGGCACCTACGAGCAGGGAGCGTAATCCCGCAGTATTGCGGCGCTCGGCGGGAAGGGTCTCCGGGACGCAGAAGATGATGAGCAGCAGCAAGATGGCAGCAAATGCGGCGACGACGGCGAGGATGCCACGCCACCCAATTGGCCCAACGAGGATTCCCCCCAAGATGGGCGCGAGCACCGGCGCGATACCCTGAATCGCCATCACCAGATTCAACGCCTGCGCGGCGGCCGCTCCGCGCGCCCGGTCGGCGATGACAGCACGGCCCAGGACCATTCCCGCTGCCCCGCCCAAGCCCTGGACGAAGCGGGCGATGATCAGAACGGTGATATTCGGAGTGGCCACGGTTACGATGCCCGCGATAAGTGACAGCACGGTTCCCCACAGCAATAGCGGCCGCCGCCCCATCCGGTCAGAAAGCACGCCAATTGTTAGCTGCCCTATGGCGATGCCCACCAAGAATGAGGTCATCGTCAACTGGACCTCCGACGCACCCACATGAAGGTCACGCGCCATATCCGTGAAGGCGGGAAGGTAGGTATCGGTCCCGAGCGGTGCTACCGCTGCCAAGGCCGCCAGAGATAGAAGAAGCGTCGGTGGGAAGGCGGATCGCAATGTCTGCGGTTCACCCTGCGATGCAGCAGCGTTTCCGTGCCCGGCACTGCGGCGTTCTTCGGTGGCCTTGCCTTGCTCAGCGCCGGTAACGTGCTGTTCGGCAGCCCGTTGCGCGGCACCCACAACGCGTCTTTCAGCATCAGTAACTCGTTTCACGGCCTTCGTGGTCTGCTCTGGGGAATCTGTCACCCGCATATTGTCACTCGCACCTTTACACGCGTAGCGCCGGGGAACGAGGAATTGTGTCCATACTCTCACCATTCGGCATTGTCCCTGCCCCGCGTCATGACTGGTTGCCGGAAGTAAGTGACTGGTGGCTGGCAGCAGGTGACCGGTTGGCACTTCCGAGCCCTCTCCGACGACTTACCGCTCACGCCTCGCCCGCATTCACGGCGATCATCGCCACGCAGGGTTGGCTCGGCCGTCTCGCTGGAATGGCCGACTCAACGCGATAGTCGGCTCGGCGTGGTCACTTCCAGTCGGCTTGGCGTGGCGGCTCACAGTATTCGTTCACTCGGGCAGAGACGCTCTCCTCGCTGAAACATCGCTCGCTCTTCTCTCGTTCAGCAATAGCGCCTATGCTGGAGCATTGTAGCGATCTTCCCCGCATATCATTCGCACCGCGGGCCGTTGGCCGCTACGCTAGCGTGTATAGCGTTTTTCTGTTGCTTTAGCGGATACCGGTAAACGTCAGGCGAGTATTTTGAAAGGACTATCATGCGCAACCGCGACGATCTCGAGCGCACACTACATTCTTTGGATGGACAGAGTTATGCCGCCTACCGGCAAATTGAGGGGAGTTACAACCTCGGCAAGTGCGAACTGACTATTGATCGCGTGCAAGTCGACCCATACGCGCCGCCGTCGCGTATGCGTTTGCTCCTTGATACCGAAACGGCCAGTATTCCTGAGAACCTGCGCAGCGACGCCGCCGGTCGTATTGCTACTGCTGATTTTCTTACCCGCTCCGTGGCGCGGGAGATTCGCCGCATTCGGTCGGAGAGCGATAGTGAACATCCGCCGCGGATCTCAATTTTCCGTCCCGGCCAAGAGATTCTGGAGCGGACAAGCGTCATCGTGGACGACGACGGCGTCGAGGCGCGGCTCAGCGTCGGACTGCCCGCTGCGGGGCGGCGTATCCGTGGCCGTGAAGCCGCCTGGATCATATGCCGTCTTCTACCGCGACTAGTGGACCGGGCACTTGCGTACAAGGCCGTCAATCCCGAAGCACTTGCCGATCATGTTGAGTTGTACCGCGATGAGGAGTTTGTGCGCTCACAACTCGCGGAGCGTGGGCTGGTGGCCTTCGTCGGCAACGGTTCAATTCTGCCGCGCAGTTCTGGCGATTCAGACACACCATTGGACTCGGGAGCCATCGAGTTCGAGGCACCCGAATCCATGGAGACCAGTTTTGACCTTCCTAGTGGTCGCCGCATTAGTGGTATGGGTATTCCGGAGGGGGTAACCGTTATTGTCGGCGGAGGCTATCACGGCAAGTCAACGCTGCTACGCGCGATCGAGCGTGGCGTATACTCGCATATCGGCGGGGATGGTCGCGAGTGGGTCATTACCCGCGCGGACGCTGTTTCAATTCGGGCCGAGGATGGACGCGCGGTAGCCGGCGTCGATATTTCGCCGTTCATTTCCGATCTTCCTTCCGGTGCCGATACGGCGAATTTCTCCACTACGAATGCCTCCGGTTCGACGTCGCAGGCAGCAAACCTGATGGAAGCTCTGGAAGCAGGGGCTTCAGCGCTGCTTATAGACGAGGACACCTCCGCTACGAACTTTATGATCCGTGACGAGCGCATGCGGCGGCTAATTCCGGAATCACGCGAGCCGATCACCCCATTCTTTGACCGAGTGCGGGAGCTGTACGCCGAGCGCGGCGTATCGACGGTGTTAGTTGCCGGAGGCTCGGGAGCGTTCTTCGATGTGATGGACCACGTCATTGCCATGGACGCCTACGTACCCCGCGATGCTACCGAAGCGGCCCGCGCAATCGCGGAGGCGGACTACGTCGAGCACGACGGCGACGAGGAGGATGCGGAGTTTCCCTCCTTCAATGATCCATTCTCAGCGGAACTGACAAAGCCACGCCGTAGCACAGGAGCCGATGGTGCCGTCTTCCCGGTACCGGCACGACGCATTCCGGTTGCATCATCGCTCCAGCCGGCTGGAAAGACGAAACCAGCCCGCGCCTCGGGTGTGGACACGATTCGCTACGGCCGCGATAGCGATATTGAATTGGGCGCGTTGTCGCAGTTGGTCGACGAGGCGCAGACTGCCGCCATCGCTGAGGCACTGGAATGTGTGGTAGAGCTAGCCGACGGGAAGCGCCCGGTCACGGATATTGTTGACGAGATCATCGGTTGGATCGATGAGGACGGTTTGGACGCACTGGTACCCGAGCAGCACTTCCTTGGTGGTTTGGCAAGGCCGCGCCGCCACGAGATCTTGGCCGCGTTGAACCGCTACCGCGGCCTGCGTTTGGCGTAGCTTTCGCGTAACCGCGCGTGGCCTTGCCTAGCGGCCGGAAACTTGGAGAGGTGTCTCCAACGGCATGCCGTCGATATCTGCCAGGCCCAACGGCCCGGGAACTTGGAGAGGTGGAGAGTCCGAATCCTTGCCCGCCGGAACGCGCCACAGTTGTGCTCGGCGGAAAATGTGCAGGACTCGTGCCCGCCGGAACGTTTCAGACTTGTGCCTGGAGGAACGCGCCAGCCCTACGGGCGGCGGAAACGTGCTGGTCCTACGGTCGGCTTAACCAAGGCGGAGGCGGATACTCGCGGAGCCATCCTGCGCGGAAAGGCGCTGCCTTTCATCGCCGGACAGACTGTATTGGTGGTCGCCTGACCCGAGTTAGTGGTCGCTTGACCTGACTGCATTCGTGGTTGCTTGACACGATGACCGGATTGCAGCGAAGCCCCGATGTGGGTACCTCCCACAGTACCCGTAGCGCGCCAACGTCCATGTCTCGGCTAAGTACTGGTTTCCGCCTTTGGTTCCCGAGTTTGGCTTCATGCCTCGAACGCCGGGCATCGCACACTACTTCGAACGATCCGCTTTATCGAGTCGATGCGTAAGCGCAGCAGCGGCAACTCCACCGAGTGCTCCGCCCACGTGCGCCTGCCAGGAGATTCCAATGCGCAGCGGCAGAAGGCCAAGAAGCATCCCACCGTAGATGGCGGCCACGGCCAGCGCGATGAGCAGGTGGCTGATTCTTCGCGTATAGAAGCCACGGACGAGGATATACACGAGGTAGCCGAAGACCACGCCGGAAGCCCCCAACGTAACGCTGCGTGAGGGCGATACCAGCCAAACGAACAACCCCGAGCACACGACCGAAACCAGCGTGGCATCGGCAAAGACACGTTGCCCGGAGAGCAAGATGATAAATCCGAGCACAAACAGCGGCACGCTGTTTCCCAGTAGGTGCCACCAGCTGTAATGCAGGAACGGCGAGGTGAAGATCTCGAGCAGACCGGCGAGCGAACGCGGGTGTATCCCGAAGTAGTCCAGCCGGTGCCCGGTCAGGGTGTCAATCAGCTCGACTGTCCAAAGGACGGCGAGGATGACGCCCATAGTGGTAGCTGCTTGTCGAAGAGTTCCACGCTCGTTTTCTGCCATGCCAGTAGTCTGGCAGACGGAAGAACAGCGCGCGAAAAAGACACGAGGCTGTGGCACTAAAGGACGCATTCGCGCGGGGTCAGCGGCAGGAGGACACGGCGGCACCTGAACACATTCATACGAAAAAGTGTGAAAGGGAGGGCCGACTCTACGAGAGCACGCGCAATACCACGCGCGTGAGCTCAGGCCTTCTCCGAAAGAGAGTACCGTACGACAGTACCCAGGGCGTGAGCTCAGGCCCCTATGCGAAAAACCAACTCCAAGGGAGTACAGGCAGTGAGCACCACAGCGAGGTACTCGGCTGCGCCTGAGAATCAGCTCTGTGCGTCACGTACTTGGAGCAACCGTTCGGTGTATTTGGCAAAGACATCGGTCTCGATGTTCACCCTACTGCCCACCGCGAGCCGTCCCAAGGTCGTCTGTTCAAGAGTCGCCGGTATGACGCCCACCTCGAACCACGGCTCGGCTTCGGTGGGTGCGCTCACCTCGGTGATCGTCAGCGAGACGCCATTGACGGCAATTGCTCCCTTTCGGGCTACCTGGCCCGCTAGCGCACTCGGAACACCGATACGGATACGCTGCCAGCCGCCCTGCGGATCGACGATGAGCACGGTACCCGTTCCATCGACATGCCCTTGCACGACGTGGCCGTCGAGACGACCACCGGCAGGAACACAACGCTCTAGATTCACGGAATCGCCGACGGCGAGCGCCCCGAGCGTCGTGACGGCGGTGGTCTCGCCCATCAGCTCGGTGCGGAAAACACCGGCGGGCGACGTCGTCGTTGCAACCCGCGTCAGGCAGACTCCGTCCACAGCAAGCGATCCTCCTGCCTCCAAGTCATCCACTATGCCCGGTGCGCTAATCTCCAATCGGGTCAGACCTGCTGCGGTGTCTTGTTCAATGGCGGTAACGGTGCCGACAGCGGCAATGATTCCTGTGAACACATGCCCACTATGCCACAATTGCAGCCAAGTGTCGGAGTCGGGCCGCGCACCGAAGGGCGGAACTGCCGACAGCATTTCCCCGCCGCGTGAGGCGGAACCTGGCAAGGGCTGTGAAGCGGCATCGAGAACGCTTCATTGACGGCGTCGAGTACTACGAAGTGCAGCGCACCGCGCACGTGTGATGCCGAACGGCGTGCCGGGGATGGCAGGGATGTACACGTGCGGCGTGACCTGAAGCGAAAAGCGCCTTGCCGTCGGCTGTGTGCGATAGCACTTCCCTTGCACATGCTCTGCATACGAAGATTGTTTTGACCGATTCCAACGATTGGTCCGATGCTTCACCCAGGGCGGTGAAGCGTCATAGGTACATAAGACGAAGGCGAGCAGCAATACGCGGCGGCACATCTGCTTCCCCGCGAGCCCGGCCCGCCGCCAACACTCAGGAAGGCATGTGATTGGCATGAATCCCATCTACAGCATCGAAGCACTGGCCACCGGTGAGGGCCGCAACGGGCACGTCCAGTCGGCGTCGGGACGTATCAATACGGACCTCGCCATTCCGCGCGAGATGGGTGGAACGGGTGCCAACCTGCCCAACCCGGAGGAGTTCTTCGCGGCCGGCTACGCGGCCTGCTTCCACTCCGCTCTGCAGGGTGTTGCCCGGCGGCAGAAAGTCGACTTGGGCGACTCGACGGTCGGTGCGCATGTGAGCATCGGCAGCGACGGCAAGGGCGGGTACAGCCTCGCCGTCGCCCTGGAAGTGGTAATCCCGAATCAGCCGCATGATGTTGCACAGTCGCTTGCCGACGCCGCACACCAGGTATGCCCGTATTCGAACGCTACTCGCGGCAATATCGAGGTGACTGTCACGGTCGTCGACGACTGACACTTTCCGTCAGACGATTAGTTCCGGTCGGACGTCGGCATAGCGCTGGCGTCCGACCGGATTGTCTTCGGCCTAATCGGTTTAGGTCTTCTGTCTGGTCAGTTTAAAGCTAGTCGGTTTACAACCGAGGCGATGCCGTGGGTGCGCTTGGCTCACGGTCGCGCGCCTCCTCGTCACAGCGCTGCGCCCTCGCTCTCCATGCGAAGCCGTTTATTCGGAGCACCTTCCACGGCAGGTCTGAATCAACCCACGTCCCATGCGGAGCGCTTTGACGAACGCGGCAAACACCGCCGTATACACGAATCTCTACCTCATGCGCATGCCGCGCCGTGCACCAGCATCAGGCAAGTCACGGACCCGAGTCCGCCCATCCACACAGGTCTAGAAGCTCCACTTCTGCATGCGAAGAAACTCGAAAAAACCTATGCACCTCACTCCATATTCATCAGCAACATTAGGTATGGACTGGTTTTTGTCCGAGACATTTGGCCCTTTCCGTTTCTCTTCCGTCACGAGGACAAGTCCATCTGTCTTCGCGTGGGCAATGATGTGGGGATCCGCCTCGTTCTTCGTCTCTGTGACCCAGCCCGGATGGGCGCGCGCGATGTCGCTAACGATCCTCAACTCCGCACTGGTCGGATCACAGACAAAGCCGACGATGCCAGCAAGCCACGAGATGAGGTCGCCGGTTCCTCTTGCAAGTTCACTTTCCACCATCCGGCAGATACAAACCTCGTTGTTGCTCGCGGCCTGGGCAATCAGATCCCAGAGCGTCGGAAAAAACATCACGCGGGTACCAATTCCCCAGATTGATGAAAATGTTCGAATCCAAGGTATAGCTCACGGACGGTCCCCGGTCCGGTAGTACTCGTCAACCATACGGTGAACCGTTGGAATACCAACGTCCAGCAGGTAGCTGGCATCCATTAGATCAACCCGTTCCTCTTCCAGTGCCCGTACCACGGTGCCAACATAAGTTGGGCCGAGGTCTCGATAACGCAGGCGCCAGGACGGCGGACCTCCTTTCCCTTGCTTTTGCTTCTCACGCTGTTCTTGCCAGCGGCGCTCACTTCCTGCCTGGATGAGGTCAAGGTCTTCGTCGGTGATGAGGTCAAGCACACGAAGACGCACGGCCGCAGCAAAGTCACTGACCTTAAACTCGTGCGCTACCTTCTGCGCCAATGCCGACGGACTCTCGGATGATGCAGAAGCGGTAGCTCGTACATACGCCTCCGGCATCAAGAAATTCGCCGCGAATGCGTTGGCAACCGCTTCTGCGCTGATATCGCGGTCCAGTGTGCATACTCCACTCGTGCGGTTGGCCAGATGCGCAACTTCGTGAAAGAGCGTGAATACTTTGCCATTGTATGAATCTGCGCCATTGAGCAGAATAATCGGAAGAGTGCGGTGGTAGATAGAAAGCCCTCGGAACACCCTAAGGTCAATCCGCGTCGCCTGAAACACCAGGAACCCATGTTGCTCAAGCAGACCTCGCCAGTAACTGAGTAGCCGGTTACCAGGGGGACCTTCGGGGCGGAAACTATCGTGAAGGCCAAGCAGTTGCCGCAGCTCATGTGCACGTGCTGCCGCATTGTGCCGATTAACCATCCCGACCAAGGAAGGCTGCGGAACATTGTTGTCGAGCTCAAGGACAGTTTCACGATGTTGCTCCACCCGGCGCAGCTCGCGAGCAAGGCTAGGCGGGATGGGGTCACCACTGTACCCCCGATAATCCGCAGTCTCGGGCACATCAGGCTTGGCCGGAGCTTCAGTGAAGAAAAAAGCGACCGTTCTGTCCAGCTTCTTTGCCATCTTTTGCAGTTGTTTAAACGTCGGCTCAGCATCACCGGACTCGAACGCGAGAACGTACCGTTCGCTCGTCTGCGCGGACCTTGCTAGTTCGCTTGGTTCAAGGTGCAGTGCCTCGCGTGCCCAGCGCAAGGTTGAGCCGTTGATCGGAACTCTGACAGTGGTATGCGCCACGTTCCCCTCCCCTGCTATACCTGCGATGCATTCGCCTTTGACGATCTGTTCCTTGGCCAGTTCCAGTGTAGTCGGACGGTCCGACGGTATCTGTGATCATCCACAAGGTACGGTTCGTGTAAGTTCGTGTGAAGAGAGGAATCCCATGCGACCATCAGGGCAGCGGAGGAGCGGCCACATGCCCGAACAATTGCGCATGGCCTTGCCCATGTGGCGCGGTTCGCAGATGACTGATCTGCGGGAGGTCGTTGCGGCCATCCGCCCGGACAGCCTGCGCTGGGTGATGGCTGGCGCCTGGGTGATTATCGAAAGAAATGCTCCGGATGCCGTCCGCCGCCTGCTCAACGCGGCCGAGCGGGCGTGCGTGCCCGCGACGTGGCAGGAGGTTCGGGAATGTGCGCGCTGGTCGACGCAGTGCATCGAGCTGACCTTGCGCGGCTACGAGCAGCAGTCTGCGCTGCAGAACGGCGACGACGCAGGCTTGCGGCTGCCAGACAATAGCGAGACAGATAACGCGGTTACTCCGCGCCCAGATTACAGCGAAGCCGATGTACAACCTCGCAGCCACGCTGAAGTCGGCGCTCCGCTTCCGAACGAGGCCAAAACAACCACCCAGCCGCCTTGCGAGCAGGGAGCTGTCTCCCCCGGTGCGGGGATGTCAGACACTTCTTACCGCCCGGGTCCGACCGTTGAAATCGTGGCCGTTGACTCCACGTGGTGGGAGGTCGCCACGTCGGATCCAACCCGCCTTGATATGGAGGCATTGCGTGATTTGGGTGCAGAGTATGAGTGGGATGACGATTCGGAGAGGACGGCGAATATACAACACGGGACGACGGAGGGTGAATCGTGCGGATAGACGAGGTAGCGGAGTTCCTGCTCCGGCAGGGGGTACGTCCCAGTATCTTCGCCATTAACACGGTCGCCGTGAGCGATGCCATCGTGTTGTACCAGGAGGGCCCAAACCGTTTCGCGGTGTTCTACACGGAGCGCGGGATGCGGGTGGACGAGAGGATCTACGACTCCGAAGAGGAAGCATGCCAGGGCTTGATAACACAGGCACTCGAAGCGGAGAGATTCGCCCGAGACCACGAGGCCAAGACGCGGGGCCGCGGAGAGCGTTGACTCTGTAGGCCAACCAGTTGCGACGACGTCGCACTGCCGGAGCTGCCAAGGGTCTGGCACGAGGCGGTGGTTTGCTCGCACAGACAAGCCATTCACAGAAAGGAGCAGATGCCTGGCATGAGGCCGTGGCAGGCGCGCCTTGAAAGGCCCCAAACTGCCAGAGGAGATAAGGCCTGACGTGAGCCCTCGCCTGGCTGGCCGTGGACCTAGCTACCGGAAAAGATGACCCGGGCGCAGGCCCTCTTCTTACTGGCGGTCAGTTGCCGCTTACAAACACCGTGGACCCGGGAGCCCGCTCTGCCTCCCTATCGTTGCGGAGACAGACGCACTGGACGGACAGATCTGATGGAAAGGATAGAACAGCATGAAACCCTCGGAACGGCTCATGCATATCCGCGAGGCGTGGGGAAACGGGCGACTCAACGTGGCGTCTCTTACGCTCGGACTTGACCAAGTCTTTCACGAAGCGCGCGATTACCTCAGTCCCGACGACGCCTCTGAAGCGCGCAGCCAGTGGAACCGCATCGAAGTCTTCAATGCGATCCTGCTGGACGAGTATAGGCCGCCGACGGCGGAAGAGAAGCAGGAACTCGACCGCCTCGTGGACGAGTTCCGCACCTTCATCCGCGAGCGCCTGCCGGAGGGGAGGTGAGCTGTCCTAGCGCTGCTGTGCCAACTGCCAACCGCGAGTGCGTGCATCTTTCCAACCACACAGTGCATTTACGGTGTCACCCGGATCATCCAGCACGGTTCTCAGTCTCTTCCGCCAGCCAACGACTGAAGTTACGCATTCGTTGCCGCGGTCGTAGAAGATCACGCAGCTGGCCCAGCGTTGATATAAGTTGCGTAATCGCACCGATGACAACACACTGTACGTAGTGTTTGAGAGACTAATTGACTTCACGCGGGACCGAACTATCTTCTGCCGGTCCTGCCACCATGTGTGGCGAACCTCCGGAGAATCGCACACCAAGGCAACGCTACAGACCGGTTCTACCTCTACCGAGTTCGCCTCCGGTCAAGTGTTGTTGTCGCCTCCGATGAATTCATTGACCCGGCGGGGCATTTCGGCGACTTAAAACTAAAAGACGTGTGCCCACCCGGTATTGATGTTGCCCGCTATCTTAATCTCCACGAAGACAAAGGCAGTATTTCACTTGCCCTGGGAAGGAACGCGATCTATCGGCAGGCTTTCAGCACTGTCGGCCGCCTACACCCCTGCCGCAAGAGAGCGGGCCTGCAAGCAACCGACTGCACGTAGAATTGGCCATGAATAGGCATCTCAATGTCAGGGATCTCATCGAGAGCATTATCCGAACTCGCAACTCACAATCTGAGGAAGACTATGAGGCAACTGCGAAGAGACAAGGGATCATCGACCGGTTCACTGCCCTTCTGCCACCCCTGCAACGTCAACTGTTCGCAGACGCAACCGACGAGCTCCTTCGCACTGCCGGTGCAAACTCAGCCCGGAGGTATCTTGCAGCTCTAGCAGATTTGGTGAACAGGCCTGAACTGACATTACAGGCGCTTGATGGACAAGTCTGGCGACCGATCAGTTGATCGACCCCCTTCGCCAAGACTCTTTCGACTACCTAGAGTCTTCGTAGACACACGACAAGATCTCCTCTTGTTATCCCGTCTTCCGCGTGCAGTGCCCTCTCTAACACGGGATAAGTGCAGCGACAACTCCACACAGGAGTCTGACATCACGCGTACGCAACAATTGCCTTGCCATCACAGGTCTTTCTTCTCCTTGATATAGGTGACCCCGAACGCGCGGACTTGCCGGAACTCCTGCCTGCTGGTGCCAAGGTCAAACCAGCTGCCTTCCGACTTCTGAAAGATATCGAGTCCTCGGCCGAGGTTGATACGCCAGCCGGTATCGGTGTGAAGCCATCGGTCATGACCCCCCGGATCTTTCTCGATGTCAAGTCTGATACCCTCCTGAGCAGCCGTCTGCACAATCTGTCGGAGCATCTGCAGCTGCTGTGCCTGGTGGCTCGTCTCATCATGAAGCGTTGTGAATAGCTTGAAGTGCACTTCATCGGCGGGGTCCTTCGCCACAGCTATCAGTGCCAACAACTCAGCAAGGTTCCGCCCCTGGTGATTCAGCCGGATATATGGATCATGCAGTTCAATTTCCGTCGCCCCGCGTAGATATGGCAGCAGTATTTCTTCGTAAGAGACTCCGCGTTGATTCTCGGCAAAGTCGCGATGTCCTTCGGGCAGTTCTTCTTCTGGTAGTCGCGTCTCATTCCGTTCCGCAGATGGTACGTCCGGCGACGGCTCCCCGCTGCCACCATTCGCAGAACCATGCGAGTGCTTGATCGGTCCAGAACCGATTGTGCCAAAGACGTCAGAATCATGGCTGCCAACAGCTGCCGCGACCTTGGTAGCCGCTCGCTGACCACCTTGATCGTCATCGGCCGCTGCCTTCCTGCTGTAATACGTGGGATACTCGTCCTCCTCCAGCGTCGTCACCGAATGCCAACGGCCCACGAGATCGGTGTATCCGAATTTCACCTGGGTCATAGTTGTGTCAATGCGAAGGAGTTGGTCCTTGACCCGCTTTCGGCCTTCAATCGCGAAGCGAAGCAACTCCTCGATCTCTTCCGTGCTGGCCTCCCCCGTCGGGTACACGAGTTTCATCAGCCCGGAGAAAGTCTTGTGAATAGCGTCGCGGTCTCGAGTAGAGATTTCCGAGCCGAGCGTGAAGTGTGGCTGGTACTTGTCAGAAAAGTCACTGTTGCGCATGTGCCGCAGAACTTCGGCAACGTAGTCCACAACGAAGCCATACCCGGATGAGAACATCTCGCTGCGAATCGTGTCCGCCTCCCAGCCTGGGATGTAGTAGTGCAGTCGGTCCAGGTAAGCGGAATCATGGTAGGAATCCGGCAACTCATCGAACAGGTCCGAGTTCTTCAACATATAAGGCACTGTGTGGGACGTGTTTCCAACGAACACCATGGAGGCTTCAGCGCCAAGCGTCTGGATGCCCCGTGAGAACGACTTGTTTGCCATGTAGTTCTTCATGATGTCCACAAGAGCACGATCTGCGCGTTTCTTCCTGCCCGCAAACTCGTCAAAGGCCACGACATCCCAGTAGCCGACTAAACCGATCTTGCCGTTGGAATTATTGACGAACAGTTTTGGCACTGTTACTTCTCCACCGGAGATCAGCATTCCATGTGGCGAGAACTCGGAGAAAATGTGCGACTTGCCAGTCCCTTTTGGTCCCAACTCCACCAGGTTGTAGTTTCGTTCCACGAAAGGTACGAGACGCACTAATTGCAGCAGTTTTGCGCGACGCCCGAACAACTCGGGATTGAACCCAACGGTTTGAATGAGCAGGTCTACCCATTCCTCACTTGTGAACTCTTTGCGCGCTGCAAGAAACTCGTCAAAGTCGAAGCTCGACATCTGGATTGGCTTCAATGACTCGAGAATCCAAGGCACTGTGCGAGCGTCCTCGGAGTGGAGGTATCCAATAGCACAGATGCACCACACGCCACCTACAAGCAGTTTCTCATGCGCTTTGACAGTGCTCGCGTCAATTAGAACACCACGAATCCCGAGGTTCTCAAACGACGCCTCGTAGGCGTCAGCTTTCTCGTTGAGCACCACGGTCACGCGATCGATGATGCGGTGCCGTCCTTTTTCGCGGATTGTGGACTTGATCAGTTCTGATTCGTTGCGATGCACATAGTGATCCGCCAGGATCCTCCGAACGGAGTCGATGCCTGCTTGGATCGTAGCCTCGTCGTCTGACGCAGCGTATTGTCCGAGGAGATACTCCAGCACATAGGTGGGAACGATTGCGTTCCCCTTGACTGCTTTAACCAAGTCTTTGCGCACGACGACGCCGGGGAACAGACGGTTGATTTTACGGTCGAGCTCGCTCTGTTGCGGGGCGGGGTCCATAACCACGGAAGTCTGACTTGGGTCGAGTTCGGGATCCTCGTTTGACATCTGCCAACTCCTACAGCTCAAAATCTGTTGTGAATGAACGCCGCAGTGTGTACTCGACTGAGTCACAAGTGCGCCATTGCGACGTGTTCGGGATCAGCTCTTCCAATCGGAATTGCACACGACGGTTGTTGAACGGATCCGCATCCTCGCTCAGCAGCAGTTGGACGCTCTGGTACCGGTCGCGCGCATCGCCGGACGGTTGGTCGAACAGAAGCTCGACCTGGTTTGAGATAAGTTGCTCACCCGCATACAAACCGGCACGCAGAGTTCGTGCTTGTATCTTGTCAGTGACCGCTTCAGATTGGAAGAGCTTAACGACCAGCTGCCCTGTAGTGATTTTGTCGGTCTCGGGCAGTATCTGAACGTTGACCGCGCGGGTATCGCTTTTGCGCTTCTTATTGACAGCCAGCACGGGTACCACGATCTCCTGCAATGTTGCGCCGCCATGAACATATCGGGCTCCTGCGCCGGATAGCTTCAGCCGGTGGATTGACTTGGGGATCTGCACTTCCAGATCACTAGCCAGTCCCAGCTGTTCCGAAGTGAACTTCTTGAAGGCGGAGTTCTCCTTCAACCCTCGTCCGAGAACATAGCGGCTTTTCCTGACCACGATCTTGTCTCCTTGTGGCTCCTCGGAAAGGTATCCAGCTTCGGGTAGTTCCGAGTCCTGGTAAAGGAAACCATGGTCTGCCGTGATAAAGATGTTGTTCGCGTTGGCACTGGCAAGTTTCTTCACCAGTCTGACGAGTTCTTTGAGAGCCTCTTCTACTGCTTCGAAAACTCGCCGTTCCGTGCGGAGCTTGTCGCCGGTCGCGTCAATGCGGTCATGGTAGATGTAGAACACGCGATGTTCGGTGTACAGCTGCTTGAGCTCCTTGTTTCCCATGGCTAGCACGTCTTCGGCTTGGATGGCATATCCATCGACGGCGGAGAGTATCTTGGTCCGATTTGTCGTACCGTCGGACGGCTGGCCATCAACAAGGATGGGATCACCTTTGTCTGAGTGTGCCAAGGTATTGTGCGGTAGAAGCGCGGCCATGCCGAGTTGGGTGTAACTCGGCACCGTTCCAAGTGTCGCGTCTATTCTTGCGTCGAAGCGGTCCTCTTGACGGATGAGAGCGCCCAATTCGGCTGCGATCTCATAACGTAGTGCATCCGAAATGATGACGGCAGCCTTGTTGTTCCTCTTGCTCACAAGTGGCGCCACATAGTCACGGTAGAAAGCCCGCTGGGGCCGTAGAACCCTCGAGCGCCAGGCGCTGACAGTGTCTAGTTCATGCTGCCAGGCGGCGCCGAGCGGACCAAGAAACCTCGAACCGTAGTGATTCTCTACCTCAGTCCACAGCTTCTCCACCGTCTTCTGTACTGTCTCCCCGAATTGGGCGTCGCGTGTGGCGCGTTGAAACTGTCGATACAGTTGGTCGACGCGGTACCACTCTTCCTGATAGCGCTGTAATCCTTCGTCAAAGGATGGCACCTCAAACGTGTTAGTCGCTAGCATTGTCAACAACTCAGATGCAGCCCGTATCGCCTCGTACTGATCGCGATACTCATCAACCCAGATGCTCGACTGACGGCTTCGAACTATCGCGTCAACCTCGCGCACGGTGATTCTCCGATCCGCCACCTGAGTAGCAAGGCCGGAAACAATCTTCTGTTCCACTTCCTCGAACAGATCATTTCCCCGGAACTCAGAAAGGTCAGCATCTTCGATTTGGCGCGCATAGTCCAAGTCTTTCGCCGCACGCTTCGCCAGAATTGCAAGTGCATCAGCACTCCGACGGTCATTACGCAGGCTGGAAAAGTCCAGCTGAATGTTACGCAGCATCCCCGGTTCGTCACTCCTGAAACCGTTGATTGCCTGCCGAAACATCCACAGGATAAAGTCATCTACAGTCGGCTGGTCTGCCTGGTAGCGGTAAATCCTTGCAACACCTGCCCAGTGAAAGTCTAGAAGCCCATAGTCGCCAAGCAGCTGGCACTTTTCGCTCAGTCCCTGCGCATTCTCGATCAGCAAAGTGCGGGTGAGCTCAAGTAGGCTGTGTTCGCGTTGTCCAAACAACACCGCACACATCTTGGCTCGAAGCAGGTCCGCGTTGTCGGAGGCGTCCCGGAGGGCTCTCAGAGCCTCAGTCCGTTTGACTGAACGGAAGAATGTCTTATGCGCGTCAAGTATCGGGACGACGTCATCAGAAGTCAGGCCAAGATCCTGCCGGAGCAAAGCAGCTCGATCAGCGCTGAACACTCCATAGGCAAGTTCCAGGTCAAGTAACCAATTGCCAATTCCGTCCGGAATTATACCCTGCCGGTAGACGAGGAACTTACCCTTGGGCTCTTCTTTCAGCATGCGGTACTTCAGAGCGAATTCGTCGCCCAACACTTCCACTGTGGTAACACCAGGTATGTTGAGCTTGTCGACTTCGTCGGCGTACTCACCGTCAGGATCATGCCAGAACACTAGACGCTGCCGGGTGAATTGCCGCTCCAGGTGCGGGAGCACTGCGGTGGCAAAACTCATTCGCCGCCCTCCCATTGCCGGAGAAAATCCCGCCCAGAGCCCGCAACCCGATAGCGCTGATTCTTACTTCGTGGTTCGTCTGGGATGGTGAGCTCAAGGGGTCCGCCATTGAGGAGTGAAATGACAGGACGCGTATAGTCCTGTGCGAGCCTGCCGAGACCTGCCGCAACTAGCAGATCGTTGCGGCGTACAGGTCCGTTCAGCGCAGCCTTAAACATGACTACATCATACCTACCAACATGCCTACCCGAATCGCGCCTGACGTAGTCGCCATGGCCACTCGGGCCGGATGCGGGTTCCGCACGGTTAGAACTCCGGGTTGACCAGCAAAGCGCCCGCCCTTAGACGCACGTGAAGGTAGGCAAGTCGTAGCCCTGACCCTGTCAGGTCGCTCAGAGTAGCACGCGGCTCAGGCATCTACTCAAATGCAACGCCACGTACGTTGCGTTCGAATTCGGCGCCTAGGGCCGGAACGGCATGGCGGATGGTCGACCCCAGATGCATGCAATGCCCGCCTCGACTCCGCGCCGCACCATGTAATGAGGACGACGTGTACTAACCGGGACATCGATCATCAGAAGCCGTCTCTCCGTGAGTGCGGCGGATCAGTCGCTGGGGCAACTGCAGGAAGATCCGATACGTCAATGAGCGATGCTAGCCGCTCCTCTTCCTTAAGAGGGTCGCTGATCCCCACCACCGTGCAATCGTCTGAGGCAACAACAACGAGGCGTCCACCCGCAGAACTCACAAAGGCAACGATTGTTCGTAGCAGCCTATCTGGGAAGGAGGGCACAAGTTTAAGCTAAGCACCGCGCCTTCGCGGTCAAGAATACGACCGCCAGGGTCGGTTGTGAGAAAGTCAAGCATGCTAACCCTTCTTTCCCGCACTCATGTTGGGAAGCTCTCGCAGTTTCTTGGGGTCAAGTCCGAACGTACTGCACATGAGCCTAAGGTGCTCTGGATCGAGATAGTGCATGAGTGCAAAAAGTGACGTCAGGACAGCCGCTGACTCACTTGGGTCAAGTGGACGTGAGATATCCCCTTCTTCAAAATGCGAATAAGTATGTAGGTAGCGCTCTACGTACGTCCGCACAGCGGGATCCAGTTCTCTGTCCTCGTCTTGCACCATGCTACGTTTTTCAGCCAATGCAGCACTCATCGACCCATGAAATGACCCCATTTTATCGGGCTGCCGAAAACTCAAAAATGACTCCAGCATCCGTCTCGCCGCATTTGGCATAAGTGCCGTTATTTCCATCTGTTCGGCGAGGCTCAAGTCATCACGAGCCGCTTCTAGTGCACTTGCGACCTGCGAGAAAAGGAAATGATACTGCGACCGCAGCTTCTGCGTCTGTCGATCCTTCAGGTTCCAAGGCCTCATCTCGGGAACTCGGCGTATTTCGCCATCCTTGCCACCGACATAGCGTGCTTTTATTTCAAATACACCGTAGCCGCCGGCCTTGTTCCGAGTTTTATCAGGCACACGTTCCATCTGGACTAGCCATTGGCGAAACAGCTCAAAGTTGTGCGTCATCAAAAAGACCTGGCTTGTGTGGGCCTTAACCACGAACTCCGTCCATAAGTGCGCAGACGCACCAAAGAGAATACTGCTGTCCAAGCTAGAAACCGGATCATCGATGATGACTATGGGCTTATCTCCACGGATTTTGTCTTCCCTCACGCTCAAAAGGAAGTACAGGAGGGCGATAGCCGTCTGTTCCCCTTCACTGAGATGACTGGCAGGCACACCGCTACGTGTGATGACGTAATGCTGACCGTCAGGCGCGGCATTGAACGTGAGTTCGTCACGACCAAGGAGCCTGCCGACGTAACCTGTCAGATCTTCCGCTCCAGGTATCGGATCGCCGTCCACATTCTCTAGCGACGCAATCTGCCCCTTAAGTTGGTCAACCCGCTTTGTTTTCACATTGCGGGTTCTCTCAAGCTCCTCGCGCGTTCTCCTGTAGAGGACAAAGTCACCGGCGGCCTCCTTAACGTGATGCAATTCAACCCGTCGAGCCGCCTGACGTGCTTCCTCGTCATGTTTACTGACTTTCTCCCTATGGTCGGCAACAATCTTCTGAAGCTCTGCGATTTCAGGAACAGTCAGTGTGAGCTCAGAGTCAACTGCGATACTGTTGAACGGGTTGTCTCGCTTCTCTTTCAACGCTGCGATGATCGTCGCAACGGTTTCGGCGTAAGCGGCATGCTCTCGTTGATAGGCGGCACGAGCCTGCTGAAGAGCACTTTTCAGATCTGGGTATACTGATGCATCGGCGGGGATAGCTTTCAAATAGTCATCAGAGGCAGTGACGGAATTATTGAAATCGGCCACCAGTGAGTCAATTGCCGTCTGAAGCTTCTTAAGCGAGTCATCGAAGTGTGCCGAAAGCTCCGTGCGTCGCCCTGCGGTCAGAGGCTGACCACAAAACAGGCAGTCTTCAAGGTATTCGTGCAACGAAATGCCTCGCTGTACCCATGTTGCCCGCTCGGGGTGCTCGCGGAGTTCCTCAATCACTTGTATGACAACGTCTCGACCGAGAAGCTCGCGGGCATGGTTGACGCCATCTTGCGCCAAAACCTTACCGCGCGTACCTAGGGACACCGGAGTCATTGCCTCGCTGGTCGCTATCTTTCGGTCCACGTCGAGTTCCGTCGACGCACTGTCGAATATGCTTGGATCATGCGCGAAGTCGTTGAGCACCTGCTCCGCCCTCGGCTTCTTATAACTGCGCGGGTTGTATTCGGTCACTTTAGTACCGAGCAGAGAGTCGGTCACTGACTTTGCGGTCCGAGTCAGGAGTGACCCCATTTGCTTCTCGACTCGCCCCACGTCCGTAGCCGCTTTTTTCGCCTCGGTTTGCGCGTCGTCTAACTCACGGCGAAGTTTCGTCAACTGCTCCTCGGCATCGGCAAGCCGCTCACCAACGGTGAGCAGCGCCTCAGGCTGCGGGCCATCTGGTTCCTCAAACCGAAGATTCCTCCGAACGAAGTCCTTGTTGAAGACCCTCACTCGAGCCCAGAATTCAGGATCGTCCATCCCGATCAGAGAGGGAGATTCCCCCGCATCATTGGCCACAAGTAGCTGCAAACCGGCATCTGCCTCATTGTTACCACCGCCACGAGACTTGGTTCCCACGGTTGCATTAGCCGCGCAGTCGGCAAAGAGACTCGCCAGCGTACTCTTACCACTGCCGTTCTGGCCGTAGATGAGGTTAACTCGGGCGAACTCGATGCCACTGCTAGGCTTCCAGTTCTGGAATATGCGATAGTTCTCAATCCGTTCGATTCTGCGGATCTTGGTCATTCTTTGGCCTCCTTTGGCGCAAGCGGTTAATCGGCCACGTCCAGCCTTTAACCTTGGAACGTTTCTCTTCGACGCCATCAATCTTCCGAAGGGCGGAGCCGAAGCGTAGGTAGTTGACGAGCACGCCGTCGTCAAGGTCAATGGCTAGTTGCTGGGAAGCCAAAGGATAGAGCACGCTCCGCTCGTAGTCATCGAGTTCGGTCAGTACCGTTCGGAGACGTTCGGCCTCCTTCAATGCGGCCGCTTTCTGCCGAGGTGTTCCGTCACCAGCAATCTCGTGGTCTAAACGCTGGACGCTGGCTTCTAACTTTCCCTCGTACTCACGCAGGTATTCGTTCAGTATCGTTGAAACTGTTGAGGGCGCGTAGCGGTGCAGGTAGATCAGCGCATTGAACGAACCCTTCGGGCTGGAAAACATCCAGTAGATCGGGCGCTTCTGGTATCGCTTGACGTGATCGTCATAGAACTTTGATCTTCCAGCACGGGTAATGAAATAGTCACGTAGTGTTTTCACGCCGAGTGACTCTTCGACAAACCGGAGGTTCGTCTCAAAGCGCTCTTCACCGAATACGATCCGAAGGAAACGGCGAAGTTTGGCCACAATGTCATCTTCGAACCACTCATCATCAATGATCGGGAGCACGTTGTCTGGATCCGGCGCGAACGACGGCAACGGTACCGTCTTACGATAGTCGTCGACGGTTGACCGCTGATCCCTGGGAATCAGACCGGGGCGGTCCAAGCTATACCGTCCGAAGAGGCAGCCGACGCCGTAGGAGATGAGATCGCGTACCGCGTCCGCCGTGAAGAGGCGGCGATACTCCTCGTCCGTGCGCGTCGCGCCCTTGTTGGGTGCGTAGCGGAAGTAGGGGTTGGAGGTCAGCGAGACCCGGCTCAGCGGAACCTCCATGGGAACCTCATCCTGGAGGCCGTAGACCTCAGCCCAGTAGCGGTTGTTCTCGGTCTCAAGCTCCCGAGCCTCGCGAGCAGCGCTGAGGGAGTCCTGCCACCAACGCTCCAGCGCGTCCGCCAGGGATCCTCCCGAACGAGCACGCCTGACGAGCGGGTTGAACTTGAAGTCCCACGAGGTCTCGTAGGCGTTCCAGTCGTCTCTGAACAGCTTAATCAGTTGGCGGACGGCGGAGCTGTCGGGTCGCGCGGAATCCAGACCCATGATGGGGAGACCGGCCAACTGCCCTGCTTCGAAATGGAGCGTCGGAGAAAGGACGGCGAGCAGAGAACGGCAGGCTGATGAGTTCGCAAACCCGATCAGCGGCTCAGTGTCTTGCTGGGGGAACAAGGCCTGACCGACGTGGCCGAAGATGCTCCCTTGCTCGTAATAGCGGAAACTTGGTTCTCCGGAAGACACGTTTGACCAGGAGATGGCGGGCTTGAAGTAGGAGTCGATGTTCTGCGGGCGCGACTTCTGCTTGCCGTTGGCGTCACGGAAGTCTTGGATTTCTGCGCCGTCATGCTCCCAATTGACAACGTAGTCCTGGTTGCCCCACCACTTGCGGAACTCACCGCCCTTGAGATGCGGGAACCACTTGGCGCCGGAGGCGGCGGCCGCCCCGCGCGAATCGGCATCGAAGCAGGTGCGGGAGTGGGAGACCTCGAACCACTGGCGCAGGAAACGGGCATTGTCGGCGGTAGCCAGGCCCTGCTTCGGGGCGGCGACCTCGCTGAGCGGCTTACCGATGGTGAAGGCGCGCGTCATAGCTGGCGACAGCCAGTAGGCCATCCGTCCTCCTGGGAGGGTAAGCAGCGTTTGGGGGCGGGCGAAGAAACGCAGATCGGTTGCCCCGGCCAGGGCTCGTCTGAACAGGTGCTCCTTTTCGGCCTCCGAGCCGCCGGGAACAACCCGGAAATACTGGCAGGGCTCGTCGGTGTTTCGGCCAGGCTCCAGGACGAAGGCGGTGGTTGAGACGACCTCCCCACCGATCAGGTCAAATGCCCGCTCGCCCAGGTGCAGCATGGTCACCGGCGGGGCGTCGTGCAGGATGCGTCGGCGCAGCTTCTCATAGGAGCCGAGGAACATCCAGGCCTGCATGGTGATCATGGCGACCAGGCCGTGCTCGGCGTCTGTAAACCGCAGACTCCGCTCGATGAAGGCAGCGAACAGGTCGGACTTTGCCTGCGGGTGGTGTTTCTTCACCCAGGTGGACAGCAGCGAACCCATCTTGCCACTACCCATGTACGGTGGGTTTGTCGCCACCACGGCGTAGGAGCGAGTCAGGTATTCCGCCTGGATCACCACCCGTCCGGCGCGCGCGTGCAGATCCGCGGCGTCCAAGGTGTCCGCCTCGAGCGCCGCCAGTCGCTCCCTGGCGCCGGGTAGGGCCGCGGCGTCGGGAACGATGAGAGAGCCCAGCACGTCGGCGTGGATGAAGCTCTGCCAGAATTGTCGGTCCGCCTGGTCGCTGCCTTCCGCGCTGACAAGCTGGTCCAGCTCCTCGTTGCTGAACTCCACCGGCTCGATCACGCGAATATGCGGCTGCACGGGCTCACGCAGGAAGCGACGCTGCCGCGAGCGGGCCTTCATCATCAGGGCGAAGGCTGCCAGTGCCGCGGCGCGCGGATCAATCTCCGTGCCGTGCAGGTTGTGCTCGAGGATCAGCGAGGGGATCTCCGAGGGCGCATAGCCCTCCTCCTCATAGATTGCGTAGAGCAGATCAAAGGCGTAGGTGAGCATGTGCCCCGAGCCGCAGCACGGATCCATGACCGTCAACTGCTCCGGCTCGGTGATCCGCAGGAAATCGTGCTCGCCGTCAGCGGGCTCAATGTAGTAGTCCATGTGGTCGATCAGGCGGGAGTCCGGATGGTTGAGCATCCACAGCCGACCCACCGAGTTCTGCACCAGGTAGCGCACAATCCAATCCGGGGTGAACAACTGCGTCGCCGCCGGAATCTCCGCTGCCCCCGCCTTCTGCTTCTTCGCGAACCTTTCGAAGACCTCTTTCTTCCGCTCCGAGATATAGAACTGATAGAGCCAGCCGATGGCTTCAACGTCCTTACAGGCTTCCGAGGTCAAGGCAGCGATCACTCGGGCAAGGATGGAGCCGTCTGCAAGCAGGTTTCCGGGAACAAGCAACTCAGTGTAGTCGCCGTCGGGGGCGAACATGAAACTCATCGACTTGTGCCAGTTCCGGCAGTACTCAGTGAGTAGCAACGTGTAAGCCTCGCCCTGCGGATCGGCACTAGGCCTGGAGCCGTCAAGGAGTCGGGTTACTGCATCCACGACCGCGGGTGAAATCGTGGAATCGAAAACACCGCGTTTTGCGTCGGCCAGGATTTCCGGCTGTCCGGATGACTGACCAACTCTCGGCGAGACAACTCCGGCATCGGTATAGCCGTT
Source organism: Actinobaculum sp. 352 (assembly GCF_003957265.1). Classification (NCBI taxonomy): domain Bacteria; kingdom Bacillati; phylum Actinomycetota; class Actinomycetes; order Actinomycetales; family Actinomycetaceae; genus Actinobaculum; species Actinobaculum sp. 352. The sequence goes on from NZ_RQSN01000004.1 coordinate 219,805, forward strand.
GGCATCCATGAAACGCAAGGCGATGATGCGGTTGAACCAGGTGTAGGCGACTCGATCGATGACCGCTTCTTTTCCTACGGTGCCGCCACCAGCTCTGCCGATTTCGGATTCCAGCATCCGGACGGCGCCAGCGTGCTCGGTACGAGCCGACGAACCGGGGGCAAGAACAGCAGTAACGCGAGCGCCGACCTGGGATCTCAATTCAATGCGAGCCCATGTGGCGAAGTTCCTCAGTGGTGTTGTTTCCATGTTGGTCTTTCAGAGGGAGATACGTTTGCCATCGGTGAGTACGTTGAGAAGCGCTGCTCGTAAGGCATCTAGGTAGTTGTCAACATCTGCTTCGCTCTCAAGCAGGCCAGGAACCCCGGTGACACCGATCCTCTTGATGCTGACTGTTTGTTTTGCCAACCGTGGGGGTTGCGAGTCGACCTCTTCCTCCCGTACCACACGCAGCCCGGGCTGTTTTCCCTGCGAGGCACTCTCAAGGTCATCGATGATACGCGCATACTCTTCGTCCTCGAAAGCGCGAGCGATCTCATTGACCTCCGCAATTTGCTCCACGCCGTTGACGCGTCTACGCAAATCTGCGATACGCTGATCCACTTCCTGTTGCGCCTCAGCAGGAGCCTCTTGATAGATCTTGGTGCCACGCAACTGTTCTTGCCGGGAGACAAGAATCTCATCTGCTCGGGTGCGGTGCGCCGCAAGCTCGTCGTCGATCCTCGACCGAAGTGCGAGCACCGCCTCTTTCAGTTTGTTTGTCTTCGTGCCGCGGAATATTTCCGGATCGGCCAGTCCTTCAACCACGGCCGCATCGCTACTTTCAACGAGGTACGTCAAGTTGGTTCTATTCTGCTCCATGAAGGTTCTCGCATCATCATAGATCTTTCGTTGGCTCCCCTGATAGAAGGCGATGATCGGATCGATGATGTCTTCCTTTGCTTCCAACAGCTCGTCCGCGTGTGTGAACTCGGTCAGGTACCAGTCATCTTTCTGGCCAACAACCTTTTCAAGCAGCGTGATCGGCTTGTTGAGCTGGCTCATAAACGGATACTGCTCATCCGCAACTAGGTTCTTGAGGTCGTCAAGCTTCGCGCGAAGCTCCCTCGCTCCGAACTGTGCCAACTCCAGCGGATCCTTGGGAACCGTCGGATCATCAAAGAAATCCATGCAGAACTTGCGGAAGGCACCGACTTGCCGACTATCGAAGTCCTTTTGCAGAGTCACGACCGTATGACCATGCTTCTGTGTATTGCGCAACGCTGCCGCGGCTTCGCCACGCTTGAGTACATTGGAGTCCAGTGTGAGCGACGCTTTCGCGGTGCCCACCAGCCACGCAATAACTACCTCGATTGAGGCAAGGTCCCAGCCATATGGTTTGCCTTGAAAACAGTCGACAATTGACTTGACCGTCACCTGTTCGCCGAGATCGTCCCGTCGCAGTAGAAACGACTGAACTTCTTCTCCCGGCTGTCTGAGGAGTGAAAACGACGAAGCATCCAAAAGGCTGGCCCCATCCGGATACGTATAGTCAGCGATTTGCTGTTCGCTGTACGTCCGTCCCTCTAACAAAGCCAACTGGGTGTATGTGCGAGATATCAGCACCTGAAAAGCCTCGGCAACCCTCGCGAAAGCATCCTCCGAGGAGGATGGAATGTCGGCGGCATTGATGACCAGCGATCCGCTTCCGACCGCCCGGCGAACGCGCTCGACGAGCTCTTTCTCCCTCTCACCATTCTGGGTAGCCTTCACTTGTAGGATGCGTTGTTCATTCGCAGTGCTAGACGTGGAACTGGTCTGCTTGCGTTTGATGTATTTCTCAGTGCGAATTAGGAGCCGCAAGTCACTCATCACTCGCTCATCAGGTTCAAGCACCACCCGCAGTTCATCCTTGCCAGCCGAGTGCATCCGGATTTCTTCCGGGCTACCAGGATACTCGGGGCTAATAAAGTGCAACGTCAGTTCCTGCTGCTTGCCATAGACTTGATCATCGAGTTTAAAGCCGAAAGGGAAGTCCTGACCATTCTTCGTGTACCGGATCTTCGCGGTTCTGATGATGTCACCTGAGATGATCTTATTAAGCCGAGATGAGACTTCAGACGGATCGATGTCAACATTCTTGATCTCAGCCTCGATCGCCTGCTCCTCATCAGTTAGATACTCATACTCCTCTCCTGCACGTTGCACATAGCTCTGTGTTTCCAATAGAGCTAGGGAGGATTTAACCTCCCTAGCTAGATCAGGAAGATTGCGGTCAAAACCGTCGTAGACCAAGATCGTTAGGTTCCGCGCTGTGGGCTTGAAATCATCCACATACTTGACCAGGAAGAGGGTCTTGAGCAGTCGGATGGCTAATTCGTCATCCAGATTACGCTCAGCGACATCAATGGAACGCTGCGCCGCGGACTTCAAAGAGGCCCGAATACCTGCAAACATCTGGTCGAAACTGGCCAGCGCCCCAACTTGCTTGTCACCGACTTTCTTCACAACCTGTTGGACGACCGCGAGCATGGAACGCTCCCCTACCGAAGAGTTCCGCCCCTCGAATACGTTGTGGTCCGAGATTGACTCAATTGCCGATTGAAAGAGCGGGAACTGGTAGGAAACAAAGGGGTAGGTGCCAACAAAGTGATCCTGGTCGGCGTAGTTACGGTACCTCTTGGCGCCGTCGACAAAGTCGAATAGGGTCTTGAAGTTGGCCTTTTCTCCCGCGTAGAGGTCCTTCAACTGCTCCGCACCGACCTCGTTCTTCATCAGCAAGCGCTTCCGGATTACCTCTTCAACGTCGGCCGAGGTCAGCTTCACACGCGTGGCAAAGCGCGCTTGGATCTTGGAGAAGTCGTTGCCTTGAGACTTCGTACGATCACCTATCACCTTCTCCATATCCTCTTGACTGGTCACAAACACCCATGCCCGGCCCCGACACTTCGTGTTTAGAGACTCGGCAATTGTCTGCAAGTTGAGCATTAGCTGCGTATTCGACCCAATAAACTGCCCCACTTCATCCACAAAGAAGTTCAAGCGATAGCCCGAGGGCTGGCGATCTAGCCACGCCTTCACCTCTTCGGCAAAATCCTCAATTGAGACCTTGTACTCACTGCGGTACTTGGTGAGTATATTGGTCGGAGTGCCTTCACTCTCGCCCGTGATCTCTGCATAAGCCTTGGCAACATTGCCTTCTTCTAGCACGCCCTCTTCCCGACCATGCGCCCAGTCCCGGCCAGAGATCCTGGCATATGCGGCCTTGAATGCATCTAACTGACCGCGGTTGTCCAGATCGCGTTCGAAGCGAGCAACGTGGCCTTGGTTGCCGTAATAACCACGAGACTCATCGAATACCTTCACGAAGACTCTCAGCAGAGCATCCGTCTGGTCCTTTGAGATGAGGGTTGCCTTCTGGTCTATGTTGAACAGCAGGCTCTTGGCGGGAATGTGCTCCGCTTTCGCGAGAGAGGAGACAAGCATCTCATCGCTCTCAACCTTTGCGGTAATACTCCTGCTCACACTCGTGCGCGAGTAGTTCTGCCCTTCAACGTCACCCAGTAGGTGGGCGAGTATCTTCAGCAGATGTGATTTGCCGGAACCGAAGAAACCTGAGATCCACACACCGTTGGCATTCGTATAGTTCGTATACGCCTCGAGCAGGTTCCCCAGCCCGCCGGTGATCTCATTGGTCAGAACGTATTCGTCGACTTCGGTTTCCAGATGGTCGGCGTCGTCGGCCTTGATAACACCCTCAATGGGGCGCTGGACATTCTTTGTGAAAATCTCATTGAGCAGCATCTCGATCACGGTTCCTGTTCCAGAATGTTCTTAGCGCGGTAGTACTGATCATCTTTCAACCGTCCGAATAACACCAACGAGGAACCGAGAGTCTCGGATTGCTCGTAACGTCCGGGAAAGAACATCAGCAAGGGCTTTTTCACCACAGATTGCAAGTTGTTCAGCACACTGTGAGAACGGATGTAGGGGAACACTTCGCCTATACCAGTGAGAAACACGATGTCGGAGTCAGTATCAACGAGCTTCTTGATCTCAGGAGCAAGGTGAGCCTCCGGATCGAGCATGCCTTGCAGCAGTTCACGAAAGTCATTCTTATCCTGCTCAGGTTCCAAAGCGATAAGGCGCTCCCATACACCGCGCCTTTTAAGAATCTCAATTGACAGGTCGTATAGGTCGACCACACCAACCGCGATGCCTTCCTTCCGAAGTCGGTTGGCAATACGTTTGCGAGCCCCAGCTACCGCGATTGCATCCTCTGGCGCATAAGGGTAGATAAAAAACGGAACCTCGTTGGAGAGTCCCTCCCCTTGCAGGAAACGCGCACTCGACATGGCCTCAAAGAGGTGGTTCTCCTGAGAAGCGAGATCTGTAGGTGTCATCGTGTCGCCTCCACGGGAATGCGTATCGGCAGGAAGCGAAGGTCGCTCGGATTGCGAGCCTGAAGAAGATTCTGAACATTCTCGGAGGGAATTGCGTGTTGGATGAGCCCGCTCTCTAGGAGGCCCGCCTCCGTGAGCATACGGAACACATTCGAACGGAGCTTCTTGCGCGTTGATTCCCTGAGTTCCGTCAGCTCTGGATGCCACAATGCTTTGCCATTGACAAAACTGTCAAACTCGTCATGCCCAAGCCGCGGTGTGAGTAGAAGATAACGTTCGCGTACCACTTCTTCGGCGAAGTCCCCTATGAAGGCATAGCGACGGCAGGCCGCCACCCATAGAAGCAGACCGCGGTCGCTCGGACTAGCATCTACAAGAGCCGTAAGCTCGTCGATACTGAAGACGGCGAGACGTTGAACGGTTTCACGCGCCAGCCGGACAGCGGAGGAGGTAGTACGGGTTTGCAGCAGGTTCTGTTGCGTTAGCTGAGCGCGAGCATCTTGCCAGTCACGTAAATCCAGATAAAGAGCCGCTGCAATACATGCCTCACGCGCAAGGAGAGAACCACTAGTGAAAGACAAGGCGTAACGTCCGCGGTCACTGGTCTGCGATATCACATGGGACTCCTTCCAAGTTTGGCGCAATAGGACAGGATAGCGCACAGTCGGGCCACGCGGGTATCTTTGGAAGGTGCTGTATTGCCGAAGACTCAGGGCAGCGGGTGAAACGGCATGATTCGGAGAGATGTCACTCTCAGCAAGGCACACTGCCGATCGCCAAGACTCTGTCACGTCGTCCCCCAAATAATTGCCGACCACAACCGCTGTGGTAGCGATGCTCAGTCTACCGAGAATGATCTAGACTCGTAGCGGAGTCGCAGGAAAGTGAGCATGGTGAGTCCATTTGGACTCGTTTTCGCGTCGGAGGCTCTTGCTAGAGTCGCTGCATGAATACTTTTACACCGTTGCATAAGGCCCTGGGACTGCAACCCGGGCCACTGACAGATAGCATCTTGGACCAAGCAATCGAGGGACAGGTGGAAGAGGCCGAGGATCTCGATTGGAAACGGGAACTTCCACCGTCTAAAGGCATCGCGCAAACGGACGTACCCAAGGATATCGCTGCGATGGCAAACAGCGGCGGCGGAATGATCGTCTACGGAGTCGAGGAAGAATCCAAGGCTGCCACGGGGCGATGCGACGTCGGCGATTTCACTGAGCGGCATGAAAGTGCCTACCGCAGCGCTGCCGTCACCGCGATATCCCCTCCGGTCTTCGGCCTGGAAATCATAAAGCTTGGCAAACAAGGTCGCCGCGCCGTGGCGGTCATTGTACCGGCGAGCGTCGACGGTCCGCATCTCATTTACAAGGGCGAGTACTTTGGCGCACCAATCAGAAACGACGCTGATACGGTATGGATGCGGGAACGGCAGATTGAAACAATGTACCGTGCGCGATTCGATGAGCGCAGGCACGCAAACGAAGCACTCGACGAGTTATACGACGAGATCGCTCAGAACCGTGATGCGAGAGACCGCGCGTGGCTCATCGCAGTCGCACGTCCGCGCATTCCGGGCGTTCCAGAGCGACTGAGTCGGCAGGAAGCGCAGGCAATCTTTCGTGAAGCGGCAGGGATAACGCTGTCTTTTTCGCACAACAACGCCTGGCACCCATTGGAGGGGGTTCAGAGCGCATGGCCGCAGCCAGGACTACGGCGTATGACTGTGTGGGGCACGTCTGCACGAGGGGAAGCAAGCCCAGAGAGGGACAAATACGAGACTTGGATGAGCGTACATTTTGATGGCACAGTTTCCTTGGCGTATGCCGTCAGTGGGCACCGACTGCCTTCCAGACTCAAAGATGTGCGTGAGCACGAGTTCCAGCCATGGGAGATTCATGGACGAACAATCGAGTGCACCGTTGCAGACTTCATGGCGCTCGTTCGTGCCACAAGTCGCGCTCTTCATCATGGCGAGTACGACATACAAGTCGGCGTCAAATGGCACGGAGTCAAACCGCTCACGCTTATTGCGTGGAATGCCTCGAGCCGAGACGGTGCTGAAGTCCCTACTTCGCTGAGATCCTTCACACCGATTCGATCAACCATAACCGCTTCCGCCACAGATACCGCTTTTCACCAGCAGGTCTACGAGATCGCACAAGACTGCATCAACCAAGGCGGTCTTACTAAACTCGTCTGTATCAAGCCACCGGAAGACGATAAAGCCCAATGACAACACGTCCTCGCGCACAGGATCCCCGCAAAGGGCTCTCGGAAGGCACACACCAGAACAGCCAATGAGCCCTCCCTACTGGAGCAGCGTTGTTCGTTGACCACGCATAGGCGAGAGCCCTTCAGCCCTGTCATGCTCCAGGAGAAAAGCAGACCACACATCACCGGCCCGCAGTTCCCCTCATCGGAGGAAAGGCCCATGATCGGCCACATACTGTGGGGTCATGGCCGCTCTTACACCCCGTTTGGCGTGCGTAGTCTCCGCGACAACCAGCCCGGCAACGGCTGTGCTCCTCATCGACTCCGCCTGAAACTCTCACGCCTGTGACTCCCGATCAATCATCGCAGAACGAGACCCATACCGGAGCTTCTCATACACCAGACGTCCGACACCTTCCCAAGCTGCACATGGAAACTGGTCCATGCGTGCAGCGCATACCAATCGGATAGCCACTCATCCGGCCTCTCTCAGGCTTGCCATTCGGAAGCACCGCTGCTGGAATGCGCCCTGTACATCGGCGTCGAATCCATCCAACACCGACAGCCGGATCATCCATCGCCCACGCAAACACCTCAAACGGCCGAGAAACGGAACCTGCTTCTTTCGGCCGTCCTCCGCTGTCGGTGGCCCCCGTCGTCGATCTCCGAGCTTCTTCGCGATGGCGAGGCGGGCGCTCCCCCGCCGTCGGTAGAAAGACTCGCAACGGTGTAGCATCCTCGAGTCACTCGCAGGGCGCCGTGCCGCATGCCCAGCCTCGAGTACACCTGCAGTGCAAATCATCCGGGCCATTCGCGGGCGCAACACTGCCTGCCACGCCTCGACTCCCCCTCCGCACGATCCACCACCGATGCAAAATCTTCGGGACATCCCCAAAACTCCGCGGGGCTGATCACTGCGCGCTGCGGCAGCTGCGAAACCTTCGGGAAATCCCCAAAGTTCCGGGTTATTCGCGGAAAACTGGGGAAAACCCGGAGAATTCTCACCCTAGGTGGGAGAGCGTAGCAAAAAGCGGGACGTAGGCACCAACCGGAAGGTGGAAATTGCCATTTCATCATCCATGCCGAATCGGCACATAATCTTACGCTGCACCGCGCAGCTAATAAACCAACGTTGGAACACTGACATAACGCAGAAAAATCGGGGTGGAAGACGGGACTTGAAATCTTAGGGAATTAACCCCCTGGAGGCGCGTTTTTCGGCGGTGTGTCAATGGTTCCGCCGTGTTGGACTGCGGGCCGGGCGTGTAGTGTAGGGGACGTGGGAATGCGGAAAAATCGGGGTGCTTGGTGTTACGTAACACAGGCGTATTCCGGCGGTGGCCCCGGTTCTTCCAGTGTGGAGCGTTAGGCGGCGGCTGGTATTAAATCCGGTATAGATTCCGGGGAAAAACTACGTGCAATGATGCGTTGCCATGCGTGGATGAGCTCCTCTGTGACGCCAAGCTCGACGGCGAGCAGGTAGGGGTTGGGGCCGAGTAGGTGTTCCGCGGTCGCATAGTCGACGGGTGAGATGAGGAGGCGGGCTGCCCATTCGTCAGTGGCAGCTTCGATGTGGGCGGGTTGTGGTCCTGTGTGACCGAGGGTGAGGTGTCCGAGTTCGTGGGCGAGTGTGGAGATGGCGTGGCGGGGTGTGGCGTCGAGGATGGTGTCGAGGTAGATGGTGCTCGTGGCGGGGTCGGCGGCACCGGTGTGGCCGGGAGTGAGGTGTGCCCAGACGATACGGACTCCGGCCTGTTCGACTCGGTTAGCAAGATCCGTGAACTCCATCGTCCATCCCCATCTTGTTTGGTCTAGTTGTTGGCTTCGTATTCCTGGTCGCGCGTGTCTCGCATGGCGGCGAGGCCGAGAGCTTCCGGGTCAATAGTAGGAATCGGATCCGACACAGAAGAGGCCTGCCTGTCGGCTTCTCTGATCATCTGAACCACATCGACGCCCACGGCCGCGGCAATAGAGTAGATTTCCCCCATCGTCGCTGGTGGTGGCTCTTTACGAAGAATAATGCCAATTCGATTGATCGACAGGCCTGTGAGTCTCCGTAGTTCCCGATAGCTCACGCCGGAATCTTGCACGGCAGCAATCAATGCGTCACTAACTGCTTCGTCCATCGGTTCAAAATTCTTACTTTGCCTCATACAGCAAGTGTACCGACCCTGGTTCAAATGTTCACTTCGGCGATAGGTGCGACATGCGGTTGACAATGTACCCGATTGGGTTCACACTTGAGACATGGACGCGAACCAAATTGGGTACAACACTCTTGATCAGGCGATTGCCGCTGAGGTTCGCGCAGAATTCGCGCGACAACGGCAGACAAAGAGCTTGACTGAGCTTTCCTCCTTACTTCATGTTCATCGGACCAATCTCTCCGCCCGCGTATCCGGAAGGACCGCGTTCACAGCTGGAGAGTTGAAAAAAGTCGCTGATTACCTTCAGACCACGCCGGATGAGTTGATCCAAGAAGCCGTTCGGCGACTCGGCTCAATGCCGCGAGTCGAGGGGGTGGCGTGATGGGTTTCGTGCTTTTGGCCGTGGACGGCCAACTTGTCCCCGTCGACCTGCCGTCCCCGTCCGCGACTGCCACACAAGAAAACGCCGTGCCCGACAACGAATGCCGGGCACGGCCAGACACCGAAAGATCAGGGTAAAACCGATGTCTAGCACAGATCCTACCAGCCTCACTCCCGTCCCGGACCCTCCTGTCTTATGGACGGCGGACGAAGTCGCTTCACGGCTACGTCTGACCCGGCGGACTATCTCCATGTACGCCGCTGACGGCCAGTTCCCCGGCGCGTTAAAAATCGGTGGCCATTGGAGGTTCCCGCCCGCATCAGTCGACGGCTTCCTGAACGCGCGCACACCCCAGAAAACAGACCCCTACCAGATCGCACCCCGGACACGACGAGCCCAACTCGCCCACCGGAAAACCATCTAACCCGGAAGGAACATGCCAACGATGAATCAGCATCGTAAAGGCTGGCAGGAGGCCACCGACCTCGTCGAGCTGCTCGACGGCGGTATCGGCCCGATGAGCACAGACGCCGTGATCGACCGGATCGCCACTCTTGCCTCCCTGTACGGGCTCAGCGTCGTCGAAGGAACCCCATCCGACCAGTGCAACTGGGATGTTAACCCGGATAATGCCGACGACCTTCACGCCTTCCGGCGCGTCCGGATCTTCGGCGGCGTCTTCGAGTACACGAGCCGCTTCAACTCCACCCGGTAAGCCCACCCCTCTTGAGAGGGACACGTAAAGGAATGCCGCGCCCTAGTGCTAGTGGGGCGCGGCGGAACAAAGGAGAATCCAATGTCTACCAACAACACTACCAGCCCCCAACCAGCGGGGAAGCAATACCCCGAATGTGCGAAATGGAACGAAGCCGCTGACTACGCCTTCGAGATCCTCAACTTCCTCGAATATCTCGAAAAAACCTACGAGGGCATGTACCTGTATAACGTTGACGACGGCCGTGCCTATCTCTCATACGAGACCGCCACCGAGAACCTCGTCTACGAGTACTACGGCATCGATAAAACCCTGCTTGAAGCGGAACGCCGAGACAAGATCGCCCGCCTGAATGACACGCTCGCCAGCATAGACGGTGGTGATGCGGCATGAAACGCGTCCTCCACTACCTCGACCGGGAAGCAATCCGCGTCCTACGCATCTTCGCCTACACGGCGATCTACGCGCTCGCAGTCCTCGCCTCCGCGCTCGCGGTCAACGGCGGCATGATCCACAGTGCTAGCGACGTCGTCCTGGGTACGGCTGGTGTGATCGCCTGCCTCTTCGCCGCCTCAGCCCTGACACCCACTACCAGGACCGGTGACGACGATGAGTGACATTTTCACGGACGCGTTATGCCGCACGGATCCGGATGGTTGGTTCCCCGAGCCGGGCCATAAAGACCAGACAGCCACGGCCTGCGCACGGTGCACGGCTTGTCCGGCGCTCGCGGCGTGCCGGGAGTACGCGGGCAGTCTGCTCGCGAAGAACATACGCCTGTCAGGCGTATGGGCGGCACGGTTCTACGGCGGACGCCGACCCCGCACGCCCCGCACGGCCGAGCCGTGCTTGTCCTGCGGGCGACTAACCCGACCACACCACACCAGCAAGCAGGACATGCCAGACACGATGGGCTACGGCGCTGCCGGGCCCTTGTGTATCACCTGCTACCGACGAGGCCTCAAACAATCGAAGAAAGGACTTACATCATGCCCGTCTACTATGTGACGTTCGGTGCGAAGTATGCCGACGAACCGCATCCTATTAACCCGCTGATCACGGACCGGTCCGTTGCCATCATCCAAGCCGGAGACGAAACCCTGGCCCACAAAGCCGCGTTCCACCATTTCGACCAGCACTGGTCCCGTGTCATCCCCCAAGACGAAGGAGAACAATACACAGCCGCGTGGGACTGCCACATTGTCGCCTACATTATCGGCCACTCAATCGTGTGGGCTGTGAACGCGGACGCGATGACCAGCCCCATCTCGAACACTCAGGAAGCGCGGGGAGGAGCTGGTCATGGCATCGACGGTTAACGGCATCACCATTGACACTCCAGCATTGGACAAGTTCGACACAGTGAAACCCAGTTTTGATGCGGTCCGCGCCTATCTGGAGGACCGCCAGCTCTACGCGGCACGCCGAGAGGACGTGTACACGTATTTCGGGCTCGATGAGGCCGCGATGGAAGCAGAACGGCAGGCGATCCTGGAAGCCGTCAGACAACCCCCAACCCCCACCACTAACACGGAGGGGCCTGCCGGGTGGGCGACGGTCGCGTTAGACCTGTCCACGCCTGGACTCGCACTCGAACCCCGCGGGCACCGGTACATACGCATCATAGTGGACCCGCACGGTCAGATCATCAGGCCTGCCACGTGGACACCGGCAGGGCCCCGCCTGACAGGCTTCCACACGCTACCCGAACGGGTGGCACGGCCAGCGTATTCGTTCGCCCAGTTCACTCGTCAGCCGGGCCTGGCACGTGGCCTGTACCCGGTCATCACCACTGCCAACGATACGACGGTGACGGCCCGTTGCTATGTCACTGTCGTCTCCGCCACCTTCGCCAGAGACAAGGAAGGGAGCGGCCTGTCATGATCCCAGCACAACAACGATCATATGCCAGCTGGGAAGATTGGTGCGCCATCCTTTCTGACCGCTTCACCACCGCCACATCGGACTATATCCGATGGGAAGGAAACGTCCCACTGATCGACGACCTGGCCTCCATGAATAACATCGAGTGCACGGCAGAGGATACCTACGTGCTCGCAACCGGTCAGCCATGGGACGACGCCACGACCGACACTCAAATTACCTATATCGACACTATTGCGGACCTCTATTACTGGTTGGAGGGTCAGGGCCGGTGGAAGGTCACTGCTGCCCAGCTGGCGGATGACGTGTTCGCACGCCGACCCGACCTGCTACTGCCATGGGAGATATCCGCTCGGGACGTGCGCCACCGTCTCCAAGAGCACGCGGACATCGTCCTGCTATACGCCGGGAAACGGATCTCGGTCGAAGGGCGGGCGTGGGACTCTGCACTCCGGATCGATGGCGACACCGATCACGGCCCATGGGAAGACCTCACAGATAAGCAGAGACTGCTTGTCGCTAATCGTACCGACTTCATGTACTACCTGGTCCGCCGGGCGGCAGTGGACGCGGCGAAACGTCTGCCTGGCGGTCCTGACCACAAGAAAGGAAACATATTGTGACACGTCCAGACCCAGAAACGGCCCGCAGGCCAGCCCGGACAGAGGATGTTGCTGCACGGTTGGACTCTGTCGCGTCCGCACCGACACCTGGTGACGGAGGTGACGACGAATGACCACGACGGCGACGGCGACGGCGACAGTGCGCGAGGAAGCGGAGACGCTGATGCGGACATATCTGGCCTTAGATGAGCAGGCACAAGCTATCGAAGAACAGAAAGCGTCGATCAAGACACGGCTCGCAGATCTGTATCCCCAAGGGTGCCCTGACATTGCTGGGAAACGACTGGTGGTGACCACGCCCCGGCGGATCGCGTGGGACAAGGTCGCTAAAGATTTCCCGGCATCTACGCATCCGGAGTTGTACGAGCAGGCGTTCAACCAGAGGGCTGCGAAGCGACTGTTTTCCGAGGCGGCGTTGGACGCGTACCGGATGCCGGGGAAGGTAACGGTCACGGTCCGATGAGCACGCCGACCATGTCACTCGTCCCGCCAGCTGCCCGGTCCGCGTCGGCGGCTCAGGGTACAGGACAGGTAGATGAGATGATGCACGTCCTGCGGGCGTTGATTGAGGACTCGATCCTCTCGGCCCCCAGGTCGTTACAGAAGCTCATCGGCCCGTCCGAGCTTGGCACGCCGTGCGACCACTGTCTGGCGGCGAAGCTGGCCGGGTGGGAGGCCCGTCAGGATCCTGCCTGGCTGCCGTTCATCGGCACGTGCGTTCATGAGCATTTGGAGCGGTTTTTCGGTTCGTTGGCGAAGGCTGGCGTGCTGGAGTCCCGGCAGGAGGCACGGGTCACGGTCGGGGAAGTGGCGGGTACGCCGATCACCGGGTCAACCGATTTGTGGATCCCGGATATTGCCGGGCCGGGGTCGGGTGGGATGACAGTGGATTGGAAGATTGTTGGGAACGCGAAACTGGACAAGGTGAAAGCGTCCCAGCATCCCGGTATCCAGTATGAGGCCCAGGCGCATTTGTATGCGAAAGGCTGGAATGACGCCGGGTATCCCACCAGGCATGTCGCCGTGTATTTCCTTCCTCGGAATAAGTTCCGGATAGGGGATGGATGGTGGTGGACCGACACGTACAGGCCGGAGATCGCCCAACGGGCGTTAGACCGTGCGGATCGGATCACTCGGACGCTGCACGCTTTAGAGGACGTGTCAGTGGATGCGCGGGATGAGTGGATTACGGGGCTGGCACGGGATCCGGACTGTTTCTCATGTTCAAAGTATGCGGATTGGCCCCGGGCGGCCAACCTGCTCGACCAAACCTTATAAAAACAACCAGGAAGAAAGGACACGTAACAATGTCAATGCTTGATGAACTGGACAAGCTTGCGTCCGGTGGTGGCAGGTCAATCTTCACGAAGGATTCTGTCCTTGGGGAGACCCATGAGGGCACGATCGTGTCAATTGATCTGCGGCAGACAACGGATTTTCAGACGGGCAAGCCACAGACGTGGGATAACGGTGACCCGAAGATGCAGTGCGTGATCTCGCTGCAAACGTCGGAGCGGGATGATGCGGAGGATGACGGGTTCCGTGCCGCGTATATCAAGATGTGGGGCGGGCAGCGGAAGGCGTTGACGGATGCTGCTCGTACTGCTGGTTTTGAGAGGTTGTCACAGGCTCTTGCGCCGGGGAACGTGTTCCGGGCGACGTATGTGCGTGATGAGCCGCCTGCACGGCCGGGAATGTCGCCGACGAAGGTGTACGCGTATGAAATTGTGCGGGCCGTATCGGCCGAGTTGGATGCTGTGTCATCCGTACCAGCACAGGAGTCAGCACCGGCAACACCCACGCCCGCACCTGCCCCGACGCCCGCACCGACACCTGCGCCCGCTGCGGGGCAGTCGATCCCTGCCCAGATCCAGGCTCTTGCCGCGGCAGGCATGACAGATGAGCAGATCGGCCAGGCTCTTGGTTTAGAGCCGACCGCTGTCGCGATTCTACGTACTACCCGCTAGACGCGGGCAGGCTGTCCACGGTTGGAACCCTCACGGGTTGGTGGGTTCGACTCCCACCACAGCCCCAAACCAAAAACAAAGTTGACATTGAAAAGGGAGGACGCAATGGATAGGACTTTGTTGGATGCGGCGCTCTCATATCAGGCTGCCGGGCTGTCTGTTGTCCCGATTCTTCCCGCGTCTGCTGATCGGGGTGATAAACGGCCTGCTGTGCCGTGGAAGCGATACCAGACTACACCGGCAACCAGGGCCCAAGTTACTGACTGGTTCTCAGCGTCCCGTCCCCTTGGTATTGGTGTCGCTACCGGGAAGGCCTCTAACAATCTGATCATGATCGAGTTGGAGGGACGGGCAGCGGCCCGCCTGGCCGACCTGCAGGCAACCGCGCAGGCAGCTGGTTTAACTGACCTGTGGCGGCGCGTGATCATGCAGGGCTGTTCGGAGATCTCTCCGTCGGGTGGTTTCCACTATTACATGCACATCGACGGGGAGGATTGTCCGGGGAATACGAAGCTTGCCCGCCAGCCCGGTGACAACGGCGGAGTGCAGGTATTAGCGGAGACTCGCGGGCAGGGCGGTTACTCTGTCGTTGCCCCCACCCCAGGAGCATTCCATCGTACGGGGCGTGGTTGGACTGGGCTCACTGGTACGTTGACGAATGCTCCTCATATCACCCCGGATGAGTACGACGAGTTGTGCCGGTTGTTTGCGTCGTTGGATGCGGTGCCTTCTTCTCAACCATTGACACGGCCGATGGTGCTCGGCGTGGATGACCTTGTCGGTGGTATCAGCCCGGGCGACGACTACGAAGCGAAAACCTCCTGGGTGGACATTCTTGAACCCCACGGTTGGGTGCAAGTGTTAACTCGTGGTGGGGAGACGTTTTGGCGGCGCCCCGGCAAAACCCAAGGGATTTCCGCTTCGACTGGGCATGCGGGCGACCGTGACCGGCTCTACGTGTGGTCCACGTCCACCGTGTTCGACGCCGAGACACCGTATACGAAGCTCGGCGCGTACGCAGTACTGAACCACGGTGGGGATCATCGGAAGGCTGCGAAGCAGTTGTTAACTGACGGGTATGGTCGGCAGGCGGAGCATGCCCGTCCCCGTCCGGATGTCGTCGATGATCTCACCCCTACCAGACAGGCCTCCACGACCGCAAAAACCGCCCCTGAGGACGCGGGCGAGTCTGCGGCGGACAAGAACACCACTAGCACGGCTGCGGCTCTCACAGGCGATCCTGGCAACGCTCACACGGTCATCACGAGCGAGCCGAACATCTATACGCGGACCGACGACGGTAACGCCCTCCGATTCGCCGACACGTACACCGGACACTTCGTCTACATTCCCGAACGGCACACGTGGGCCGCCTGGACCGGCCACCACTGGGACTTGGAATCCGGTAACGCGAAAGCCTACGAAGCCGCGAAGAACCTCGCCCGGTCCCTCCCCGTTGACACGAAGGCCGACGAAACCCACAAACGCCGTACCCTGTCCCGATCCGGCCTGGACAACATGCTGACCGTCGCCTCCACCATCCCCACCTTCCACACCCCCTACACTGTGTTCGACATCGACCCCTGGCAGCTGAACACGCCTGCCGGGCCGGTTGATCTACGCACGGGGCAGACCAGTCCGCCCTCGCCTGCCTCCCGATTCCTTCGCTCCACCACTATCGCACCCGACCCGGACATGCCCACTCCTGCATGGACCGCATTTCTTGACCAGATCTTCACGAGTGACGCCCAGCTCATCGGATTCATGCAACGCCTCTTCGGGCTCGCCATCATCGGTCAGATCCGTGAGCGTATCCTCCCGTTCCTGCACGGCTCCGGTGCGAACGGTAAGACGACCATGCTCAACGTTATCCAGCATGTGCTTGGCCGGGACCAGTCCGGTTACACGTCCAACCTGCAAGCTGAAGCTCTCCTCGCTTCGACGATGCAACGCCACCCCACGGAGATCGCTTCCCTGGCCGGTGTGCGGATCGCTATCGCCTCAGAATTAGAGGAGGGGCAACAGTTCGCGGAGGGACGCGTAAAGCTCTTAACAGGCCGGGACGTGATCTCGGCACGGTTCCTCCACCAGGACTTTTTCACGTTCACACCGTCTCACACTTTGTTCCTCCTTGGGAATCATGAGCCGGAGGTCCGTGGCGGCGGGGACGCGTTCTGGGACCGGCTGCGCAAAATCCCGTTCAACTATGTCGTGCCAGCGGGCGAGCGCGACCCTGGCTTGGAGGACAAACTGTTCGCTGAGGCGCCGGGGATCTTGGCGTGGATCCTGGAAGGGACCCGTCACTATTTGACTGGTGGCCTGGCGACACCGGACGCGGTACGGGTAGCGACAGGCCAGTACGAGTTGGAGCAGGATACGGTCACCCAGTTCTTGAACGAGAAGTGTGTGACCGGGGAGCCGACCCGTCAGGACTTGCATATCCGTGTTGCTGTTTTCCGCCGTGCGTATGAGGCGTGGTGTGTGGGTGTGGGGGAGCGGCCCGTGTCGGCGAAGGGGTTGACGCAACGTCTACGCACCCACGGCATCCTTGCCAGCAAAGGCAGTAGAGGATCCCGTTTCTACGACGGCGTGCGACTGAAAGAAGAGGAACAGGAAGATGCCACCCTCTCTGACTCGCCATGGGACGATTTAGGAGGCCGCTAACATGGTTCACCATTCGACAACATCCGCCACACACATCTGCCATCCACACACGCATGTAGGGCATGCCCAACAAAAAGCGTCTGTGGATAACTTTCACAGGGTGGCAGATCATCTGCCACAAGTGGCGGATGATTTCAACATCTGCCACCCTGACCTTTCCGCACCACGCCGCCACAATCTAAACATGTGTGGCAGGTGTGGCAGGTTTTTTCTATGTTGGTCTATACGCACGCGTATAAATATATATATATATACGCGCGCGCACGCACGCGCGCATATGCGCGAACTTTCTCAAACAATCTGCCACCTGCCACACCTCCCCATCCAGGCAGGAGACCAGTCATGAGAGAACGCGACCTCGAATCCCAGCTCGTCACCGCCGTCAAAAACGCCGGAGGCATCGCCCCCAAATGGACCAGCCCCGGACTCGACGGCGTCCCCGACCGCATCATCCTCCTCCCCGGCGGCCTCATCGCCTTCGTCGAACTCAAAGCCCCCGGACAAACACCCCGACCCCTCCAACACCACCGCCTCCACCAACTCCAAACACTCGGCTTCACCGCCACATGGATCAACCACCCCAACCAAATCCCAACCCTCCTCAACCAACTACTCGAAAGCGGCCACTAATGCACTACCAACCCCACGACTACCAGACCTACACCACACGATTCATCGAAACCCACACGCAGGCCGCCATCCTCCTCGGCATGGGCCTCGGCAAAACCGTCGCCACCCTCACCGCCATCAACAACCTCCTCCACGACGGCCACATCAACAAGCCCCTCATCATCGCACCACTCAGAGTCGCCACCACCACCTGGCCTCAAGAAATCATCAAATGGGACCACCTCACCCACCTCACACCAGCCCTCATCACCGGCACACCCACACACCGCCTCCACGCACTCAACCAACCCGCCGACCTCCACATCATCAACCGTGAAAACATCCCCTGGCTCGTCAACCACCACACCACCACTAACACCCCCTGGCCCTACGACATGGTCATCATCGACGAACTCTCCTCCTTCAAAAACCACACCGCCAAACGCTTCAAAGCCCTCCTCAAAGTCCGCCCCCACATCAACCGCATCATCGGCCTCACCGGCACCCCCACACCCAACGGACTCCTCGACCTCTACGCCCAATACCGCCTCCTCGACGGCGGCCAACGCCTCGGCAAATACATCACCCACTACCGCGCCACCTACTTCACCCCCGACAAACGCAACGCCACCCAAATCTTCACCTGGAAACCGAAGCCCGGAGCCGAACAAGCCATCTACCACCGCATCAAAGACATCACCGTCTCCATGAAAACCACCGACCACCTCAACCTCCCACCCATCACCTACATCACCCACCCCGTCACCATGACCCCCACAGAACACGCCACCTACACGAAACTCCAACACGACATGATCACCACCATCAACGACACCGACATCGACGCCGCCTCCGCCGCCGTCCTCTCCTCCAAACTCTCCCAACTCGCCACCGGAGCCATCTACACCCAAACCCCACAAGGCACCCCCACCAGCAACTACACCACCCTCCACAACCACAAACTCGACACCCTCGAAGACCTCCTCGAAGCCGCCAACGGCAACCCCGTCCTCATCGCCTACTGGTACAAACACGACCATGACCGCATCCACCAACGCTTCCCCCACATCCGCGACCTCACCACACCCACCGACATCGCGGACTGGAACCACGGCCGCATCCCCGCCGCACTCATCCACCCCGCAGCCGCAGGCCACGGACTCAACCTCCAAGACGGCGGCCACGACCTCATCTGGTTCTCCCTCACCTGGTCACTCGAGCTCTACCAACAAGCCAACGCTCGCATCTACCGGCAAGGCCAAACCCACCCTGTCACCATCCACCACCTGACCACCACCAACACCATCGACCCCCTCATACTCGACGCCCTTCACCGCAAAAACACCACCCAACAAGCCCTCATCAACGCCGTCAAAACCACACTGACCGGAGGAGAAACCCATGACTGATAAGCTTGCCGCCCAGCTTGAAGACGTCATCCGCCTCGCGGCATCCATGCCCGACCCACATCACACGTGGTCACCGGTACACGCCGCCGACCCCTCCCGGCCCGTCACAGGATCCCCATCGAAACCGGACACGTTGCCCTTCGGCCTATCCCACACACTCGACTACTGGGACACCCCACCCGCCGACCCGACAGGCATCCGCAGCCGTACCGGCCTCAACCAATGGGCAACCGCCTGGGCAGTCGCGTGGTGGACATGGCGCGACACCCCCAACGAACCCAAACCCACCAGCCAACCCCTTCTCTGGCTCCACGCCAACCTCCCCTGGGCGGAAATCTCCTACCCCGCCATGGACCAATTCGCCGCCGAGCTCAACACCGTCCACTACATACTCCAACAAGCCTGCGGCCTCACCCCCATCCCCACCGACCGGCACTGCCCCACCTGCGGACAGACCCTCGTCCACCCCGTCACCGCCCGCGGCGTCGCCGACGTCTACCACTGCGAAGACTGCGACAATGACTGGACCGCGCAAGGTATCGCCGAGTACCAACGCCTCCGCATCCTCGCCGCCGCACCCTACGTCACCCGCGACCAAGCCGCACACCTCCTCCACATCTCACGCCACCGCATCCGCGTCTGGATCAACCGCCACCAACTCCACCCACGCCCCGACGGCACCATCCCACTCGCCGACGCCTACCACCTCGCAACCACCCCGCCAGACACACAAAAACCGCGCTAGAAACGACAAACAGCCCCCGCATTAGGAACGGGGGCACCAAAAATACTTAAGCCCATAGAAACGCGAAACATGGAACGTGCCGACACGCCAAAAGAACCCACACTTGCCACGGGGAACAAACCATGAGACGCTTTCCAGTGAAGAACTATGCCCCCACCCGAGAACAAGAGGGGGCCTCTTTCAACAACCACCCCCTCAAAACAAAAGGGGCCCCTCCAAAAAACACCCCACCCCACAAAAAACAAGGGACCCCTTCCGGTAGACACCACCCCAAAAACAACACCCACCACCCACGCGCCCACCCACGCCACACCCCACCAACAACAAACACAACACCACCATGACCACCAGCCGCACCGGCACCACCAGCCACAAAAAATGGCGCACCCACATCATCACCCGCGACCACAACACAGGCATCACACACTGCCCCATCTGCGGAACCCAACTCAACTACACCACACCCAAACAACCCAACTCCGCCGAAGCAGACCACATCATCCCCTACAGCCACGGCGGACAAAACACACCAGAAAACGGACGCACCATCTGCCGCACATGCAACCAAAAACGCGGCAACAAACCCACCAAAACCACAACAACACAACCAGCAACCACCACCACAACCATCCCCTGGTAAAACAACCACCCCACCCGCCCGGCCACCACAAGGGGCAGCACACCCCCACCCCCACCCGGTCGCGTTCCCAGAGGCATAGCGAAATATCTCCCCGACCGTTTTTTCCACCACACACGCTCCTGAGGAAGGCTGGTGATCTTTGATGGCACGCCAGCTGAAAGCCGTCGACGGCACGGAAGCCCCGGCCGGGAAGAAGCCGTCCGTGTCGAAGCGGAGGGGACCGCAGAAGATTACGACGGCGGCGAAAGAAGGGGATGAGAAAGCACTGTTGGTGCATTTGCAGGCCCGGATCGCGCAAGCGGTGGAGGATCCGGGTACGCCGCCGCGTGACTTGTCGTCGCTGTCGCGTCGGCTGATGGAGATCACGAAGGAACTGAAAGCGTTAGAGGTGGCGGAGGCGAAGGAGGCGGCGCATGTCTCAACGCAGGACGCCGCGTTCGACTCCGAAGCTATCTGAGACGGTCCGTCACCTGTGTGTGCCGGACGGGATTGTGACTACGGGATGGGGGCCGGTCCGCGCCCAGGCAGCCGAGCTGGGGATTCAGTTTGACCGGTGGCAAGACGGCCTGGGCACGTTGATCCTGGGGAAGCGTGCCGATGGGACGTATGCGGCCGGTGTGGGTGGCGTTGTCCTGTCGATCCCACGGCAGACAGGTAAAACATTCACGATCGGTTGGATGGTGTTCTGCTTGTGTGTCCTGTTCCCGCGGTTGACGGTGATTTGGACGGCGCATAGGACTCGGACGGCGACGGAGACGTTCCAAGCGATGCGGTCTATGGCTCGGAAGCCGCGCGTCATGCCATTGGTCGCCGCGGTTCGGGCGGCGAACGGGGAGCAGGCTGTCCTGTTTCGGAATGGGTCACGGATCTTGTTCGGGGCCCGCGAGTCCGGGTTTGGTCGCGGGTTCGCTCAGGTGGATTTGCTCGTGTTGGATGAGGCGCAAATCCTGTCGGAGGATGCCATGTCGGACATGGTTCCGGCGACGAATGCGGCTTCGAATGGTCTCGTGATCATGATGGGCACGCCGCCCCGGCCGAAGGACCCGGGGATGGTGTTCACGCAGCGTCGCCAGGATGCTCTAGCGGGAGATAGGGGCACGTTGTATGTCGAGTTTTCTGCCGACCCTGACGCCGACCTGGACGACTGGGCACAGGTAGCGAAAGCGAACCCGTCGTTCCCGCACAGGACGTCGAAAACGGCAGTGTTACGGATGCGGAAGCTCCTCGGGGCGGACGCTTCGTACCGTCGGGAGGCGCTAGGCATCTGGGATGCGGTGGCTGTCCGTCGTGCTATCCCCGCTACGGTCTGGGAAGACAGTGCGGTGGAAGTAGGGCCGACGGGCGGTGTGAGGTCGTTCGGCGTCGCGTTTAATGCGGATGGTGATGCGCAAGCCATTGCCGGTGTCGTGAAGAACGGTGACCACTACCATGCGGAGGTTATTGGCGCGTATACCGGCACAACTGAGTCTGGTATTGGCACGTTGGCGGACTGGCTGGCGGACCGGTGGAAGCAGACGGCTCGGATTGCGATTGTTGGCCCGGCAGGATCTGGTGTGCTTGCTGACGCGTTACGCGCCCGGAAAGTCCCGGACCGTTTGGTGCAGGTGATGACAACCCGCCAGTACACGGACTCGTGTGCGGCCTTGTTGGAGGGGCTGCGGGATGGCACTGTGACACACCCGGTCGGTCAGTCTTCGGACGTGTTAGAGGCGGCGGTGAGAGTGTGTGACAAGCGTCCACGTGGCCGTGACGGGGCGTGGAGTTGGACAGCGACATCACCAGACGGAGACGAAACACCTTTAGAGGCCGTGTCTGCCGCATTGTGGGCGGCGCGGACAGCGAAACGAGTACCAGGACGACGAACAGGAGGCATGTCGTGAAGTACGGGCGTGACATTCTCTTGGCGCCGATTGCGTTCAGTCCTCCTCGTGTGGCGGGCCTGCCGGATGACCTGCAGGGCCAGTTAGATGAGCTGGTGGTGTTGTGGGCGCGGAAGCGGCCGCGTAACGAGCTCCGGCAACTGTATGTGGACGCGCACCACCTGGTGGAGAACTTGGGTCTGGCTGTGCCGACGGACATTGCGGCCCGCTTGTCTATCGTGTCGTCCTGGCCGGAAAAGGCCGTGTTTGGCTTGTCCCACTTGTGTATGTGGGACGGTGTCGTGTCGCCGTCTGGGGATGAGGACCCGTTCGACCTGGGAGAGATCTTTCGGGAGAACAGGTTCGATGTTGAGATGCCGCAAACGATTGCGTCATCGATGACGCATTCGGTGGCGTTCGTTTCGACGTCGTTGGGGGATGTGGCGTCTGGGGATCCGCAGGTGATGATCTTGTCGCATTCGGCCCAGTGGGCGTCCGCGATCTGGGACCGGCGAACCAGGTCGCTGCGTTGCGGCTTGGTGATCAACGACATTGACGACTTGGGCCGTCCCACCATGCTCACACTGTTAACCCCGGAGCAGGTGATCACCTGTCGGACGGCCGGGGCTGGCTGGTTCGTGGACTGGCATGCGCCGCACGGACTTCGCCGAGTACCGATGGAGCCGTTACCGTTCCGTCCGTCGCTGGACAGGCCGTTTGGCCGTTCCCGGATTTCCCGGCCGGTGATGACGATTACGGACCGGGCGATGCGTGCCGCGCTGCGTATGGATGTCGCATCTGAACTGTTTACCGCTCCGGGTCTGCTGATTCGCGGGTTGACGGAGGAGCAGTGGGAGGATGTGAAGCAGTGGTCGTGGAAGTTGGGTACGGTGCGCGGTTTGACGAAGGACGAGGAAGGGGACCTGCCGGAGGTGGACAGGATCCCGCAACAGTCGATGCAGCCGTTCACGGAGCAGTTGCGGGAGTTAGCGGCAGAGTTCGCTGGCGCAACGTCCCTGCCCCTGTCCGCGTTGGGTATCGTGCAGGATAATCCTTCGTC